>NZ_JBEXEA010000014.1:0-266653 GCF_040606035.1 Streptomyces sp. NPDC005483 | reverse complement strand
ATCCCTCTCCCCCCCGGGGGGGTCGGGGGGGGGCCTCCCCCCCCCCCCATCTCCCGGGGGGCTCCCTGCGGGGGGCCCCCCCCCCACACCCCCCCCCCCCCCCACTCCACTTTTATGGTCTCTGAGCGCCAGGTAAGGTTAGGTTAGCCTTATTGATCTCGGCGGGAGGTGATCCGTGTGTTCGTATGCAGCTGCTTCGGCGTGACCGAGGCACAGGTCCAGCAGCACGCGGACAACGGAGCCTGCACACCCCGCCAGATCGCCTCCGCCTGCAAGGCGGGCACCGACTGCGGCTCGTGTGTACGTCGTATCCAGGCGATCCTCGGCCGCGGTGCCTGCTCGCGCCGGGACCCGGCCGACCAGGACCGGTCGGTCCTCGCGGAGTTCCCCGGTGCCACGGAGCTCGAGGAAGCCGCCTAGCTCTCCGGCTGCTCGATCAGCTGCGCGATGTAGAGCGCCTCGCCGAGCCTCTCCAGAAGCTCCAGCTGGGTGTCGAGATAGTCGATGTGGTGCTCCTCGTCCGCGAGGATCGACTCGAAGATGTTCGCCGAGGTGATGTCGCCCTTGGCGCGCATGACTTCGATACCGCGCCTGAGGCGGTCGATGGCCTCGACCTCGACCTGCCGGTCCGCCTCGAACATCTCCTTGACGGTCTGGCCCACCCGCACGTGGAACAGCCGCTGGTAGTTCGGCAGCCCCTCCAGGAAGAGGATGCGGTCGGTGAGCACCTCGGCGTGCTTCATCTCGTCGAACGACTCGTGCCGCGTGTACTTCGCGAGCTTCGTCCAGCCGAAGTTCTCCTGCATCTTCGCGTGCAGGAAGTACTGGTTGATCGCGGTGAGCTCGCCGGTGAGCTGCTCGTTGAGGAATTCGATGACCTCGGGGTCGCCCTGCATCGCAGAGGCTCCTTCCAACCGTGGGGAACTGGCAGGCTGCGCCGCATCCTCGCACCGGCGAAGAAGATCGTCCAGTAAGTCTTCACTTAGTAAGTTAGGGCATGCTTAGTCCGTTTTGGGATGTGCGGGACGGGGGCTGGTCAGGTGCATCCCCTCGGGTCTGTCAGGATGGAAGGCATGGGTCAGCCGGTGGAGCGGGAGAGTGGAGAAGCGGCGCACTCCGAGCTTCCGCCGGGGCAGCGACTGCAGCGCGGCTGGCCCGTCACGCACTACGGCCCGGTGCCCAAGTTCCGGCCCGAGCGCTGGGAGTTCCGGGTCTTCGGTGCCACCGCGGACGACGAGAAGCACTGCTGGAACCACGAGGAGTTCACGGCTCTGCCGTACGCCACCGTCGTGGGCGACCTGCACTGTGTGACGAAGTTCAGCATGCTCGGCGCGGAGTGGGGCGGCATTCCCGCCCGCACCATCCTCGACATCGCCCCACCCGCGCCGGCGGTCACCCATGTGATGGTCTGGGCCGAGTACGGCTTCAGCTCCAACCTCCGGCTCGCGGACTTCGCGTCCGAACGCTCGATCTTCGCCACCCACAAGGACGGCGAGCTGCTGACCGCGGAGCACGGGTTTCCGCTCCGGCTGGTCGTACCCCATCTGTACGCCTGGAAGGGGCCCAAATGGGTCCGTGGCGTGGAGTACATGACCGCCGACCGGCGCGGGTTCTGGGAGGAGCGCGGGTACCACAACGTCGGCGATCCCTGGAAGGAGCAGCGGTACTCGTACCAGGAGGGGCCGGAGGACGGCCCCGAGCTGTGACGCTCAGTGGCCGTGGTGCTGGTGGACCACGGCGTGCCCCTTGCCGCGGCCGATCATCCACTTGTTGACCGGCACCGTGACGACGAACGCGATGGCCAGCGAGATCGCCAGCGACGCCCAGAACAGCAGATCGGCGAGTTTCGCGTCCATGGCGTCCGGCCACAGGACGATCACGCCGTTGTCGATCAGCTCCATCACGGCGATGGACAGGGTGTCGGCGGCCAGCGCCACCCGCAGCGCGGCCCGGAAGCCCATGCCGGCCTTCAGGACCCCGCGCAGGGTGAGGGAGTAGCCGAAGAAGAAGGCCAGGACGATCGCCAGCACGGTGGTCGGCAGATTGCCCCAGCCCAGCGCGGTACCGATGACCATGCCGAGCACCTCGCCGATGGCGCAGCCGGTGAGGCAGTGCAGGGTGGCCTGGGCGGCGACGGCCCAGGTGGCGGTGGCGGTGGCCGGTGCCTCGTGCTGATGCTCGTGCGTCCCGTGCTGGTGTGTGTGCGCCTCGTGTTCCATGAAAGCCCCCACGGTCGGATGACGGTTCCTGCGACTGACAGGAACCGTATACCCCCCAGGGGTATTCCTCAACGGGGTCTCATCAAAGGGCGCGGAGTTTCTTCAGCCGTTCCACGTCCGCCGCGTGGCCCTCCTTGCCGCCGGGAGTCTCGATGATCAGGGGGACGCCCGCCGTGGCCGGGTGGGTCATCAGCGCGCGGAACGGGTCCTCGCCGATATGGCCGGAGCCGATGTTCTCGTGGCGGTCCTTGTGGGCGCCGACGACATCCTTCGAGTCGTTGGCGTGGATTAGCTTCAGGCGGCCCTCGCCGACCGTGTCCACCAGCAGGTCCAGCGTCTGGTGCATGCGCTCGGGCCGGTCAGGTCGTGACCGGCCGCGAAGATGTGACAGGTGTCCAGGCAGACGCCCAGTTTCGGATGGGCGTCCAGGGCCTCGAAGTACGGGCCGAAGTCCCACGTGCGGGAGCAGAGCGAGTAGCCCTGCCCCGCCGTCGACTCCAGGAGCAGATACGGGTCGTCGTCGTGGGTGAGCTCGTCGAGCAGCGGCAGCAGGTGCTCGCGGACCTGCTTCAGGGCCACGGAACGGTCGCGGCCGCCGGTCGCGCTGCCGGTGTGCACGACCACGCCCAGCGCGCCGATCTCCCGCCCGCGCCGCAGGGAGTGCCGCAGCGAGTCGACCGACCTCTCCACGGTCGCCTCGGTGTGCGAGCCGAAGTTGATCAGGTAGGGGGCGTGGACGTACGCCGGGATCGCGTCCTCGGCGCAGGCCTCGCGGAACGCCTCGTCCTGCCGTGGGTTGCCGACGGGGGTGGCCCAGCCGCGTGGGTTGGCGACGAAGACCTGCACGGTCTCGGCGTTCAGTTCACGGGCGTAGGAGAGCCCCACGGAGTGGAGGCCGCCGGCGACGGGGACGTGGCCGCCGACGGGGTTGCGCTGAGTTGTCACCGGTCAAGGGTGCCATTGCCTGCGGCACTGGGGCGTCGCCGGGTGCGGGTAGGTGGGGGCGGGCGGTTGCGCTGTTCCCCGCGCCCCTGAATGCCTGCGGCGCAGCTGCGGCTCCGGTGGGGCCTGTGCAGCGCGTGCGGTGCGTTGTGGGGCCGGGGGCCGCAACTCCCCAGGGGCGCGGGGAACTGCGCGACCAGCCACAACGGACCCGCGGTCGCCTGACAACCTCACCCGCCGGCCCCGTCGCGCGTCTCTCAGCGGATCGTGATCGTGATCGTCGAACCCTTGGGAGCCGTGTCCCCGCCCTCCACCGACTGCTTCTTCACCGTGTCGCCGAACAGGCCGAGCAGACCCCGGTCCTCGTCGACCTGGAAGCCCGCGTCCTCCAGTTCGGACTTGGCGTCGTCCACGCTGTCGCCCGTGACGTCCGGGACCTCGATCATCTCGGGGCCCTTGGAGATCGTCAGCGTGACGGTGTCGCCCTCGGCCGCCTGGCTGTCGGCGGCCGGAGTCTGCTTGGCCACCTGGCCCGCGTCGTACTCGGAGTTGACCCGGGTGGTGGCGACCTCGACCTTCAGGCCGGCCTCCGCCAGATCGGCCTTGGCGTCGGCCAGGTCCTCGCCGGTGACGTCCGGGACGTCGACCGGGGCGCCCTTGCTGACGGTGAACGCGATCGCCGAGCCGGCGCGCAGGGTGGTGCCGCTCTCGGGGTCGGTGCCGATCACCATGCCCTTCGGGACGTCGTCGCTGAACTCCCGGGTGACCATGCCCGGCTCCAGTCCCTCCGTCTTCAGCCGGGCTCTCGCCTTGCTCAGCGCCCACCCGTCCAGGTCGGGCACCTTCACCGTCTGCGGGCCCCTGGAGACGGTGATCGACACGGAGTCGTGGCTGCGGATCCGGGCGCCCACTCCCGGGTCCGTGCTGATGACGGTGCCGCGCTTGACGGTGTCGCTGTAGGCGTAGGTGACCTTCCCGGTCTCCAGCCCGGCCCCGTCCAGCCGGTCCCGGGCCTGCGCCTCGGTCTTCGACAGCAGGGACGGGACTCGCGTGAACTGGCCGGAGTTGATGTACCAGACGCCCGCCCCGAGCCCGAGGGCCAGCAGGACCGCGGCGACGATCAGGAGCGGGCCGCGCCGGGTGCCGCCGGAGGAGCGGCCACGGCGGGACGGCGGGGGCGGGGGGCTCTCCAGGACGCTGGTGTGGTGGTACCCCGACTCGTCCTCGTTGACCGGCAGCAGACGGGGCACGGTCAGCGAGCGGGGGATCACGCTCGTACGGTTCTCCGCGCCCGCGTACTCCGTGGCGAGCGCCTGCGGCGGCACCGCGTCCAGTTGGTCGGCGCTCAGCCTGTCGCGGGCCTCGCGGGTCTGCGCGAGCAGTGCCACGGCGTCGTACGGGCGCAGGTCCGGGGTGCGGGCGGTGGCCGAGGCGACCAGTTCGTCCAGTTCGTACGGCAGCCCCGGGACCACCGCCGAGGGGGGCGGGACGTCCTCGTGGAGGTGCTTGTAGAGGACTATGGCGGGGGAGTCGCCCTCGTGCGGCTGGCTGCCGGTCAGCATCTCGTACAGCACGACGCCACACGCGTACACGTCGACGCGGGCGTCGGCGGCGCCCGGCTGCTCGATCTGCTCGGGCGAGAGATAGGACACGGTGCCGAGGACGGCTCCGGTGGTGCTGGTCACGTTGTTCACGGACCGCACGAGACCGAAGTCGGCGACCTTGACCCGGCCGTCGTCCCCTATCAGGACGTTCTCCGGCTTCATGTCCCGGTGCACGAAACCGGCGCGGTGCGCGGCGCCGAGCGCGGCCAGCACGGGCTCCAGGATGTCCAGGGCGGCGCGCGGCTGCAGGGCCCCGCGCTCGCGCAGCACGTCACGCAGGGTGCAGCCGGCGACGTACTCCATGGCGAGATAGACGTACGACCCGTCGGTGCCCTGGTCGAAGACCTGCACGACATTGGGGTGGGCGAGCCGGGCGACGGACTTGGCCTCCCGGATGAACCGCTCGACGAAGGTCCCGTCCGCCGCGAGCGCGGGGTGCATCACCTTGAGCGCGAGCACGCGGTCCAGACGGGTGTCCAGGGCCCGGTAGACCGTGGCCATCCCGCCGACCGCGATCCGCGCGTCCACGCGATAGCGGCCGTCGAGCACCTGCCCGACCAGCGGGTCCTGAAGCGTCGTATCCACGCAGGCGAGTCTACGAGCCGCCGCTGACAGTCCATCCGGTTCGGCCGGTATCGGGGCGTGACTGCAGCCGAGCTGTGACGAGGATCGCACGTGGGGCCCTGTGAGGCGGGTGCACCGGATGCGTCCTACGGGGCGGACAACTGCGCGACCGGCCGCCACATCGCCGCACGGACGCCCCGGCGAGGCACCTTTCCGGGCGCGGCTCACCGAAAGGCCGGCCGCTCCGGATCCAACGCCGCCAAGCCCTCCGCAGGAGACGACGCCTCGGCGAAATGCCGCCGGGGGATGCGCCCCGCCCGGTGGGCCAGCCGCCCCGCCTCCACCGCGTGCCGCATCGCGTGCGCCATCAGCTCCGGCTCCTGCGCCCGCGTCACCGCCGAGGCGAGCATCACACCCGCGCAGCCCAGCTCCATCGCAAGGGCCGCGTCCGACGCCGTGCCCGCCCCCGCATCCAGGATCACCGGTACGCGCGCGTGCTCGACGATCAGCTGGAAGTTGTGCGGGTTGCGGATGCCGAGGCCCGAGCCGATCGGCGAGCCGAGCGGCATGATCGCCGCGCAGCCGACGTCCTCCAGCTTGCGGGCCAGCACGGGGTCGTCGTTGGTGTACGGCAGCACCGTGAAGCCATCGTCCACCAGGGTCTCGGCCGCGTCCAGCAGCTCTATGGGGTCCGGCAGCAGGGTGCGCTCGTCGGCGATGACCTCCAGCTTGACCAGGTCGGTGCCGAGCGCCTCGCGCGCGAGGCGGGCCGTCAGGACGGCCTCCCCGGCGGTGAAACAGCCTGCCGTGTTCGGAAGGACCAGGATGCCGAGCTTCTCCAGCACGGACAGCACCGAGCCGTGCACCGAGGGGTTCACGCGGCGCATGGCGACCGTCGTCAGCTCCGTGCCGGAGGCGACCAGCGCCCGCTCCAGCACCTCCAGGCTGGGCGCCCCGCCCGTGCCCATGATCAGCCGGGACGAGAAGGACGTACCGCCGATGACAAAGGGATCGTCGGCCATGGGTCAGCCTCCTTGGACGGCGGTGAGGACTTCCACGCGGTCGCCCTCGGAGAGGGACGTCGAGGGCCACTGCGCGCGCGGGACGACGGTCTCGTTGAGCGCGGCGGCCACCCCGGAGGGTGCCGGCGTCAGCGCCCGTACGACGGTGTCGAGAGCCGTGCCGGGAGCGAACCGGCGCGGCTCCCCGTTGACGGAGATGTTCATGCCGGCTGCTCCACGGACTCCAGAAACCGACCGGGGGTGAACGGACGGGCCACGTCCGGCAGTTCACCGGTCGTCAGCGCGTGCGCCAGCGCGTCCCCGGTGACCGGGGTCAGCAGCACGCCGTTGCGGTAGTGCCCGGTGGCCAGCAGGAGGCCGGGCAGGTCCGTCGGGCCGAGCAGCGGGGCGTTGTCCGGGGAGCCCGGGCGCAGCCCCGCGCGGGTCTCCGTCAGCGGCAGCTCGGTGATGCCGGGGACCAGTTCGTGCGCGTCCCGCAGCAGCTCGTACACCCCGCCCGCGGTCACTGTCGTGTCCCAGCCCAGCTCCTCGCTGGTCGCGCCGATCACCAGCTCGCCGCTCTCGCGCGGCACCAGGTAGACCTGGCTGCCGCGCACGACGGCGCGCACGGTACGGCTCAGGAAGGGCGCGAGGCGCGGCGGCACGGTCAGGCGCAGTACCTGCCCCTTCACGGGCCGTACGGGAGGCAGGAGGGCCCGCGGGACGCCTTCCAGGCGCCCGCTGAGGCTTCCGGCGGCGAGTACCACCTGGGCCGCCCCCAGTTCCTCGCCGTCCGTGGTGGCGATCCCGGCGGCCCGGTCCCGTACGACACGAAGGCCTTGGGCCCACGCGCGGTGGAACACCACGCCGGCCCGCTCGCACGCGGCCAGCAACGCGCGCGTGAGCCGGCGCGGATCGATCTGGTGGTCGCCGTCCACCCGCAGCCCGCCCCGCACCCCCGGCGCGAGCATCGGCTCCAGCCGCCGGCACTCCCGGCCGGACAGCCACTCCGACTCCAGCCCCGACTGCCGTTGCAGCGCGTGCAGTTCGCGGAGATGAGCGCGGTCGTCGGCGTCCAGCGCCACGGCGAGCGTGCCGCACCGGCGGTAGCCCAGGTCGAGACCGGTGAGGTCGGTGAGCTCGGCCGCGAAGTCGGGATAGCGCTGGGCGGAGGCGAGGTTCAGGCTCAGCAGGGTCTGCTCGCCGTAGTGCAGTTCGGTGACCGCGGCCAGCATCCCGGCGGCCACCTGGGCGGCCCCGCCGCCCGGTTCCGGATCCACCACGGCGGTGGTGAGACCGCGTTGTGCGGCCCGCCAGGCCGTGACCAGGCCGATGATGCCGCCCCCGACGACGAGGACGTCTGACGTACGTGAGGACATGGGCGTCCAGCCCCTCCCTTCGCCGGCATGACCCGGATCAGGTTCGTACGGTCGGAGGCCGCCAGCCTCCCTCTCAGCCCGGTGCGTCCGGGCTCCCGCGAGTGCTCTACGTTGGCCACCCTAGCCCGTGCCCGCGCGCCTCTGTAAGGGAGCCTTCCACCATGCCCCGCTCGCTCGACGGCCTCGTCCTCGCCCCGGTGGCCGATCAGGCCCCAGGTCAGGTGGGTACGCGGACCCGGTTCACCTACCACGAGAAGGACGGGGAGATCTGGGCCGAGTACGCGGGCGGTGACGTCGTACGCGGACATCTGGTCGGCACGCGCGCGGGGGACCGTCTCGACTTCCGCTACGTCCAGCTCAAGCATGACGGAACGACATCCTCCGGGCACTGCGTCTCGACCGTGGCCGAGCTTGCCGACGGCCGGGTGCGGCTGGAGGAGACGTGGGAGTGGGAGTCGCAGGCGGGCAGCGGGACGAGTGTCGTGGAACAGGTCGACGAGGTTGTGCAGCAGGTCACGGCGCACGACTCCTGACTGACTGATTGTCAGTTGACTATGGTGATCAAATGAGCGAGCAGACGCAGGCGCGGGCGCAGCGGCGGGTGGTCGTGGTCGGCGCGGGCATGGCCGGGGTACAGACGGCGGTCGCCCTGCGCGAACAGGGCTTCGCCGGGACCGTCACGATCATCGGCGCGGAACCCCATCAGCCGTACGACCGTCCGCCGCTCTCCAAAGCCGTACTGCTGGGCAAGGCCGAGGGCTCCGCGTTCGACGTGGACTTCGAGGCCCTCGGCATCGAACTGCTGCTGGGCCGCGAGGTGTCGGGGGTGCGCCCCGAAGCGCACGAACTGGACACCGAGGCAGGGCCCGTCCCGTACGACGTCCTCGTCCTCGCCACCGGCGCGGAACCGATCCGGCTGCCCGGCACGGAGGGCGTGCCCGGGGTGCATCTGCTGCGCACCCTGGACGACGCCGAGCGGCTGCGCCCGGTGCTCGCCCGGCAGCACGACATCGTGGTCGTCGGCGCGGGCTGGATCGGCGCCGAGTTCGCCACCGCCGCGCGCGAGGCGGGCTGCGCGGTGACGGTCGTGGAAGCCGCCGACCGGCCGCTCGCGGGCGCGCTGCCCGCCGAGGTGGCCGCGCCGATGTCCTCCTGGTACGCCGACGCGGGTGCCGTGCTGCGCACACACGCGCGCGTGGAGCGCGTCGAGCCCGGCGCGGTCGTCCTGGACGACGGCTCCCGGGTGCCCGCGGGCGCCGTCGTGGTCGGTATCGGGGCCCGGCCCGCCACGGCCTGGCTCGCCGGTTCCGGCATCGAGCTCGGCGCCCACCGCGAGGTCGTCGCCGACGAGCGCCTGCGCACCTCCGTGCCGGACGTCTACGCGGTCGGCGACTGCGCCTCCTTCCCCTCGGGGAGGTATGGCGAGCGCCTGCTGGTCCACCACTGGGACAACGCCCTCCAGGGCCCCCGCACGGTGGCCGCCGACATCCTGGGTGAGACCCCGACGGTCTACGACCCGGTCCCGTACTTCTGGTCCGAGCAGTTCGGCCGCTTCGTCCAGTACGCCGGGCACCACGCGTCCGCCGACACGACCCTGTGGCGCGGCGAGCCGTCCGGTCCCGCCTGGACGGTGTGCTGGCTGCGCGAGAACCGCCTGGTGGCCCTCCTGGCGGTGGGCCGCCCCCGGGACCTGGCCCAGGGCCGCCGGCTCATCGACGCGGGCACGGTGCTGGATCCGGAGCTGCTGGTGGACCCGGCGAGACCGCTGAAGGCGGCGACGGCGTAAACGCCCCGGGCTGATCCCGGGCGACGGCCAGGACGCGGGTGGGCTTCCACGACCCGCCCGACGGCCCGTTTCCGCCACGACGCCGATCCGCCCGGCGGTGGTGCCCGGTGGAACCCGACGACCATGGGCCGGCGCCGACCAGAGCGGAGACCTTTGCGGGAGGCCGACGGCCGGTCCTGCGCTGTCTCCCGCTGCGGCGGGAGGGCGCGCGCAGGTGTGTCGGCGTCCGGTGGCACATCGCGCTGTCGCTGGTCAGGGGTGGTTCGGCGGGGTGCGGGCGGCCGGTAGCGCCGTTTCTTCCCGTCGCGAGGGGAGAGGGCGTGGGTGCGGGCCGTCGGCACTCGTCGCCATGCCCCCTGTCGCCTGCGGGAGGCGGCTCGGCAGGCTTCGGGCGGCCGGTTCCGCCGCCTGTTCTCGTCGCGAGGGGAGGGCGTCGGCGCCCGTCCGCCCACCCCTTCGCCACCCGTCGGAGGCGCCCCGGCTTCCGACTGTCAGTGCGGGATGGCACGCTTAATCCCGTGACCGAGATTGACGCAAAGATCGATGCTCTCGTCCCCGCCTGGCTCACCCTCCCCGACATCGCCGAGATGCTCGATGTCGAGGTGACGCGTGTGCGGCAGCTGGTCAAGGACGGCCAGCTCATCGCCGTACGCCGTGGTGAGAACCGCGCGCTGCACGTCCCCGCCGCCTTCATCGACGGGGCCGAGCAGAAGGTCGTCAAGGGCCTGGCCGGGACCTTGACGCTCCTGAGGGACGACGGCTTCTCCGACGAAGAGATGCTGGAGTGGCTCTTCACCCCCGACGAGAGCCTGCCCGGCACCCCCGCTCAGGCCCTGAGCGAGAATCGCGGCACGGAGGTGAAGCGCCGGGCCCAGGCGCTTGCCGTCTGAACCGAACAGCACCGGCGTACGGGCCGTGACCGCCGAGGCCACGGCCCCGGTCCAGCGCGGCCCGTACGCCACCGAACCCGGGGGAGACACACGCATGCCCGACACCGCCCGCACCCAGTTGGCCGACGCCCGCCTCTACCTGTGCACGGACGCCCGCAGGCGCCAGGGCGACCTCGCCGCGTTCCTGGACGCGGTCCTGGCCGGCGGCGTCGACATCGTGCAGCTGCGGGACAAGGGCATGGAGGCGGCCGAGGAACTGGAGCACCTCCAGGTCCTCGCCGACGCCTGCGCGCGGCACGGCAGGTTGCTCGCGGTCAACGACCGGGCCGATGTCGCCCACGCGGCCGGTGCCGACGTACTGCACCTGGGCCAGGGTGACCTGCCCGTCCCCGCCGCCCGCGCGATCCTCGGCGACAACATCCTCATAGGCCGCTCCACCCACGCCGAGGCGGAGGCCGCCGCGGCCGCCGCGCAGGACGGCGTGGACTACTTCTGCACCGGCCCCTGCTGGCCGACCCCCACCAAGCCCGGCCGCCACGCCCCCGGCCTCGACCTGGTCCGGTACACCGCCGCCCTCGGCACCGAGCGCCCCTGGTTCGCCATCGGCGGCATCGACCTCGGCAACCTCGACGAGGTCCTGGAAGCGGGCGCCCGCCGGGTCGTGGTCGTCCGGGCGATCACCGAGGCGGACGATCCGGGCGCGGCCGCCGCGGAGTTCGCGAAGCGGTTGCGTGACAGGCCGTGACAGGCCGTGACGGACCGTGCTGGCCGGTCGCATGATCGGCCCGGTGTCCGAGGGGTGGACAACAAGTCGACAAACCGGGCAAATTTCCCTGATCTGGTTGGGTGGCCGCCGCCCCCTGGCTAACCTGCCGGTATGGCCCTAGGAACCGCATCCACCAGGACTGACCGCGCGCGCACCGTGCGTGACATGCTCGCCGCGGGCAAGACGACGTACTCCTTCGAGTTCTCGGCGCCGAAGACCCCCAAGGGTGAGCGGAACCTGTGGAGCGCGCTCAGGAGGGTCGAGGCGGTCGCCCCGGACTTCGTGTCCGTCACCTACGGCGCCGGCGGCTCCACCCGCGCGGGCACCGTCAAGGAGACCCAGCAGATCGTCGCGGACACCACCCTGACCCCGGTCGCCCACCTCACCGCGGTCAACCACTCCATCGCGGAACTGCGCAACATCATCGGTCAGTACGCCGACGCCGGGATCCGCAACATCCTGGCCGTGCGCGGCGACCCGCCCGGCGACCCCATGGCCGACTGGCAGGCCCACCCGCAGGGCCTGACCTACGCCGCCGAACTCGTCCGGCTCATCAAGGAGTCGGGCGACTTCTGCGTCGGCGTCGCCGCCTTCCCGGAGATGCACCCGCGCTCCGCCGACTGGGACGCCGACGTCACGCACTTCGTCGACAAGTGCCGCGCCGGCGCCGACTACGCCATCACCCAGATGTTCTTCCAGCCGGAGTCCTATCTGCGCCTGCGTGACCGAGTCGACGCCGCGAGCTGCGCGACCCCCGTCATCCCGGAGATCATGCCCGTGACCAGCGTGCGGATGCTGGAGCGGCTCCCGCAGCTCAGCAACGCGAGCATCCCCTCCGTCCTGAAAGAGCGGATCCTCACAGCAAAGGACGATCCGGCCGCTGTACGCTCAATCGGAATCGAGTTCGCCACGGAGTTCTGCGCACGGCTGCTGTCCGAGGGAGTGCCAGGGCTGCACTTCATCACGCTCAACAACTCCACGGCGACGCTGGAAATCTACGAAAACCTGGGCCTGCACCATCCACCGCAGGCCTAGACCGGCCGCACGGATATACGACACACTGCGTAGCGGTCACTGGGAGAGGGGCGTACATGGGCTGGACGGTCCTCTACATCGCGTTCGGATTCGTCGCGCTGTGGCTGCTCGGCGAGGTACTGCTGCAGTACAAGGCGCGACTGCGCTGGCGGCTGCTCGCCTTCGCCGGCTTCCTGGCCGTGGTCCTCGGCGTGCTGATCCCGTCGGTGATCGTCATCGGCCTGGGCGCCATCGCCTTCGCGGTCGGCCAGACCTACGTCACCCTGTCGTTCCGTCGCGGCTTCGAGCAGGGCTGGGCGGTCAACCCGCCGGCCGCGCTGGGCGGTCTGACCGGCGGCAAGAAGAGCCGCCGCGAGCGCGGTCGCGAAGAAGAGCCCGCCCTGGAGGTCTCCGACCGGGAGACGGGTGACGCGGCCTACGGCGACGAGGCCGGGTACGACCGGGCCCGGACGGACACCGCCGGATACGGCGACGACTACGACCGTGACGACGTCTTCACGCCCGCGCGTGCCGCCGCCCCCGCGGCCGCCGATACGACCGCGGTCTACGAGCCCCTGCCGCTGCCCGACGACACCGGCTCCTACGGCGTGTACAACGACTCCTCCTACGCCGGTGACCAGTCCTACGCGTCCGCGGGCCAGACCCAGGACCAGTACGCGACGGCCGCCGCCGACCAGACCTACGGCTACGACGGCTACACCGGGTACGACCAGCAGCAGTACGGCTACGACCCGGCCGGACAGCAGCAGTATGCCGCCTACTCCGACCCGTACATCGGCACCCAGACCTACGGGGCGGGGTCGTACGACACCTCCTACGGCGGTCAGCAGCAGTTCGTCCAGCAGGGCTACGACCAGTACGGCGGGACGTACGGCGGCGAGACACCGGCCGGCGGAGTGTGGGTGCCGCAGCAGCGCACCGACGAGTACTACGGCGGCGAACTCCCGCAGGAGCAGCAGTACTACCAGGACAACGGCGGCCAGGGGCAGCAGAACCAGGGCCAGGGGTACGACGAGCAGCACCGCTTCTGACGCCGGGCGGCTCCGTCACTGAGAGCCGCGGAACTCCGGTCCCTCCACGACCAGTCCGGCCACCAGAGCACCGGACATTCCGGCGTGGGCGAGGCCGCCGCCGGGGTGCGACCAGCCGCCGGCCGTGAACAGGCCAGGTATCGCCGTGCTGTTGGACGGGTGCAGGGTGCCTTCGCCGCCCGCCAGCGACGGCGGGGGAACGGCACCGCCCTCGGCCCCTGTCTCCCGCTCGGTGTGCACGGGCGTCCGCACCTCGCGCCACAGCACCCGCTCACGCAGTCCCGGCAGTGCGCGCTCGGCGGCGGCGACCATCTTGTCCGCGAAGGCGTCGGCGGCCCCCGATGCGGTCCAGTCGTACCCAAGTCCGCAGGACACGGTCGCCGTCAGCACCACGGACTCGTGGTCCGCGTCGGGGCGCAGGGCGGGGTCGTCCGGCCGGTCGATGCGCACCGTGGGCCGCTCGGGCATCTCCCCGTGCCGGAACAGGTCCAGCTCGCCCTCTGGATCGTCGCCGTGCACCACCGTGCGGTGCACGGTGTCCGGCTCCCGCGCGCCGCGCAGGGCGAGGCACACCACGACCCGGCCCGGATGCAGGTCCTCGGCGTCGGGAGAAACGTCCTTCGCGCCGAACAGCTCACGACCCGGTACGAGCCCGCGCAGCCGCCAGGGTCCGGTGCCGACGACGGTGTCCGCCTCCGCGACCGTCCCGTCGGCGAATTCCACCCCCGCCGCGCGCCCGTCCTTCTCCAGGACGCCCGTCACCTCGGCGCCGAAGTGGAACTCGACCTTGCGCTGGACGCACCGCTCGTACACCGCCCGCGCCAACTCCCTTACGCCGCCCCGGACATACCAGGTCCCGAAGGCGTGTTCCATGTACGGCAGGACGGCCGCGCTCGCCGGAGCGCTGCCGGGGTCGACGCCGTACGCGAGCGCGTAACCCTCCAACAGGGCGCTGAGACGAGGGTCCCGCAGCTCCCAGGCGCCGATCTCGTACAGGGTGGAAGCGCGCCGGGTGCGCAACAGCCGCTTGTGCGGCACCGCGGGATAGGGCTCGCGTGCCAGCACCTGCCAGTTGGGCCACAGGGGCTCCTCCAGGAGCGGCCTGCGGGTGCGGTCCCAGGCCTCGCGGGCCCTGATCAGGAAGTCGCCCCAGCGGGCGCCCGCGCCCTCTCCGAGCGCCTCGTCCAGTGCGGCGACCACTCCCGCGCGCGAGGCGTTCGGCAGGGACACCTCGGTGCCGTCCGTGAAGACGTGCCGTGACGACGGGTCGACCTGGACCAGCTCGACGACCGACTCCAGTGGCTCCTTGCCGGTCTTGATGAACAGATCGCGGTAGACCGCGGGAAGGGTGAGCAGCCCCGGCCCGGTGTCGAAACCGAACCCGTCCCGCTCGAACCGGCGCACCGCTCCGCCGTACGTCTCCGTACGCTCGTACACCGCCACCCGGTGGCCCGCGACGGCCAGCCGGGCAGCGGCCGCCATCGCGCCCATCCCGGCGCCGATCACCGCAATCCGTGCCATGCCTGCGACTTTATCGGCCGCCACTGACACTCCGGCCGGGGGCCGCCGTCAGGGAGCCCGGCCAGGCGGTGGCGCTGCGGTTCCGCGGTCGGAGCGTGGGCTGCCCTGCCCTGTCGGTGGGGTGAGCCGTCGTGCGCGACTGGTCCGGCGGTCACTTCGTGCAGCCACGCGGAGTGGGTGGGACGCCTCCTGCGCATGCTGAAGGCGCCGGGCCGGACCGGGGGATTCCTGGGCGTGGTCCGCGCCGGACCGTTCTTCGCGTGGTGCACCCGGCCGGCGGTGCCGCTCCCGCGCGTGCGGGTGGGCGGCCCGCTCGCCATGGGGTGTGCGTCGGCGGTGCGCGCAGGCGGCCTGCGGGGCGGCGGGCGCCGGCGTCGCTCCGGCCGGATCCGTGTGCCGCGCAGATGGCCGGTCCTTCGGCGGCCGGGGCCGCCCCGTCCGCCGCGGGCGTCAGCCCGGTGGTCGTCCCATCCGTGCCGCGAGGCGTTTCTCCTCCCGGCGTTGGGCCCTGCGGCGCCGGAATCTTCGGATGCGGGAGATCAGGAAGAAGAGCATCAGCAGACCGGCGAGCAGCAGGACGCCCGCGATGATCGCCGCCGCCTCCGGGTGGAACATCGCGAAGGTGACGACGGCGCCGACCCCGAGATCCTCCGCCAGGCTCAGAACGATGTTGCTGAAGGGCTCGGGGGAGGCGTTCACCGCCATACGCGTGCCCGCCTTGACCGTGTGGCTCGCCAGCGCCGTCGAACCGCCCACCAGGCCCGCGACCACGTCGTTGAGCGAACCGCTCTGCCCCGCGAGCAACGCCCCGACCCAGGCGCCGGCGACCGGCCGGACCACGGTGTGCACGGAGTCCCACGCCGAGTCGACGTACGGGATCTTGTCGGCCACCGCCTCGCACAGGAACAGCACGCCCGCCACGACGAGGACTTCGGGACGCTGCAGGGTCTCGGGGACGTCGTCGCTCAGCCCCGTCGCGCCGAAGACGCCGAGCAGCAGCACCACCGCGTACGCGTTGACGCCGCTGGCCCAGCCGCTGGTGAACACCAAGGGGAGTACGGACACGGACGCGATCGTAACCAGTCGGCCACAGGCCGTCCTGGGGGTGAGTGCGCAGGACTGAGTATCCGTACCTAGGGGCTGAGATGAGTACGCGCGCGGATGGGTTCCGACCTGCTCGGACGAGAGAGTGGAGCCACGGCGAAGGGGAACGGCTCCGGCACCGGCGACACGGGGCGCCGGAACGGAGCCGCCCCGGACCCGCTCCTTCCGCCGGCCGAGGTCGGCGGGAGCGAGGCACGGGGGAACCCGGAAAGCGGGGGAACGACCGAACGGGGGCCCAACGGGGGGCCGGGGGAACGGGGGAGACCGGGGGAGCAGGGGAAGGCGCCGGTTCGAGGTGGCCCGCGGGGGACGCGGCCACACCGGACCGGCGCTTTCGTGCGTCAGCGTGTCATCCCCGGCCCCCGCTCACCCGCCCCTGCAACAGCCGCGACAGCGCCGCGTGTACGTCGTCCAGGGAGCGCTCGGGCTGGAAGGACTGCCAGTCCAGGGCGGCCACCAGGACCATGCCGACCAGGGCGGAAGCGGTCAGCGGCACGTCGATCTCGTCGCTGAACTCGCCGTTCTCCACGCCCTCGCGGAGCACCCCCTCCACCACCGCCACGGCCTGCTGACGGACCACCATGAGCGTGGACTGCCAGGCCCTGTTGGTACGCCACAGCTCGGCGACGTACAGCTGGGTGAAGGCCGGATAGCGGTCGATGAAGACGAGGCCCGCGCGGATCATCGCGTCCAGGGCGTCGACCTTGCCGCCGCCCGCGCGTGCCGTCGCTTCCGCCGCCTCCCGCAAAGAGGCGGTGAGCAGGCCCACGCCGTGCCGCAGCAGCTCCTCGAAGAGGACGGACTTGCTCGCGAAGTTGTAGTAGACCGTGCCCTTCGCGACTCCGGCCCGCTCGGCGATCTCGTCGACCGTGGTGGCGGAGAAGCCCTGCTCGGCTATGAGCGTGACGGCCGCCTCGTAGAGCTTCTGCCGGGTTGCCTCGCGGCGTGTGCTGACGCCCGCCGTGGCGCTGCTGCTGTCCATGGTCCTGATTCTCACAGGTGAGGGCGCCCCTGAGGTCGCGGAAGGGCTCACAGGGTCAGCTCCGGGTGCAGCCGGTCCAGCGTCCACACCTGCCGGCGGCGGGCCGAGAGGGCGGTCAGCGCGAGGGCGCCGGCGGTGAAGGCGAGAAGCACCACGCACGCGTGCCACACCGGAGTGAGACCGCCGCCCGTGATGAGCCTCCTGAGGGCCTCGACGACGTAGCTCATCGGCAGGAAGGGGTGGATCGCGTTGAAGAAGCCCGGGCTGGTCTGGACGGGGTAGGTGCCGCCCGCGGACGTCAGCTGGAGCATCAGGAGGGCGAGGACGAGAATCCGGCCCGCCGCTCCGAAGCGTGCGTTCAGCCATTGGACGATCGCCGCGAAGCAGGCCGTCACCAGGAACAGGAAGCCCACGGTCCCGGCCGCCCGCGCCATCTGGAGGCCGATCGCCCAGTGCAGCACCGACATCAGGGCCACGACCTGGAGCACCCCGATCGCCACCACGGGCAGCCACCCCGCCAGTGCGATCCGCCAGGCCGCGGCACCGGCGGCGAGCGCACGCCGGTTCATCGGCGTGATCAGCATGTACGCCACCATCGCGCCCACCCACAGGGACAGCGGGATGAAGTACGGGGCGAACCCGGTGCCGTAGTTCGGCGCCCTGTGCAGGTCCTTGGAGACCAGCTGGACCGGGTCGGCCATCACGTCGGTGCGCCGGTCGCGGTCCTTCTTGTCGTAGTCGGGGATCTGCGAGGCACCGTCGTGCAGCCCGTCGGAGAGCTTCCCGGAGCCGTCGGCGAGCTGGTACATGCCGCCGCTCAGGGTGTCGGCCCCGGTACTGAGCCTGCCGATGCCCTCGTCCAGGTCCTGTGCGCCGGTCCGCGCGGTGCCGAGGCCGGAGTGGAGCGTCCTGGCGCCGGACGCGACCTTGGCGGCGCCCTGGTTCAGCTTGTTGATCTTCGCCACGGCGTCGTCGAGGTCCTCGGAGAGGCGGGGCGCCCGGTCGGCGAGGGTCCTGGCCTGCTGCTGGAGGGTGGCGAGTTGGCCGTCGAGTTTGTTCAGGTCGCCGTTCTGGTCGGCGACGAGCGCGTTCACGTCGTCGGCGACCTTCGCCGCGTCGTCGGCCGCCTGCCGGGCCTTCTTCAGGTCGGCACAGGCCGGGTCCGGCAGTACCGGGTCCGTACAGCGTGCCTTGTAGACGGCGTTCAGGGTGTCGGCGGCCTTGTGTGCTCCCTGGGCGGCCGCCGGGGCGGTCCTCACCAGGGTGCCGAGGTGGTGGCGGACGGCCCCGGCCGAGTCGGCGACGAGCCGGGCGGTGTCGCCGATGCTCTTCTCGTTGCCCTCGAGGAAAGGACCCACCTTGTCGGCGACCCCGTTGACCTTGTCGGCGAGGCTCCGGGTGCCGTCGGCGACCTGTCGCGCGCCGTCCGCGAGATCCCCCGAGCCGGTGTCGAGCTTCGCCAGCCCGTCGGAGAGCTTGCCGCTGCCCGCCTCGGCCTCCTGAAGGCCCGCGGCGAGGTCCTCGGATCCCTTCTCCGCCTTGCCTATGCCGCCTTCCAGGTCGTCGGCCCCGTTCGCGGCCTTCACCGTGGCGCCGTGGATGTCGGAGAAGGAGATGAAGATCCGGTCCAGGAAGGACCGCGACGCCTTGGTGGACGCGGCCTGACGCACCTCGGCGAAGACCGTCCGCGAGATCTGCCCGACGATGTAGTTGTTGGAGTCGTTCGTACGGACCTGGAGCGCGCCCGTCTCGGGGGAGTCGCCCGCGCTGGAGGCGATCCGCCGGCTGAGGTCGGCCGGCATGGTGAGCGACAGGTAATACGTACCGTCCTCGACGCCCTTGTGCGCCTCGGCGGCGCTGACCTCGTGCCAGTCGAAGGTGTCGCTCTCGCGCAGGCCCTCGGTGAGGTCGTCGCCCGCGGTCAGTTTCTTCCCGTCGGCGGTGGCGCCCTTGTCGTCGTTCACGAGGGCGACGGGGATGCGGTCCAGGCGCCCGTACGGGTCCCAGAAGGACCACAGGTACAACGCGCCGTACAGCAGCGGCAGCACCAGCAGGGCCACCAGGGCGGCGCGCGGCAGCTTCCCCCTGCCGAAGCGGCGCAGCTCAAGCGCGGCCAGTCTCGGTGAGCGCATCGGTCTCCTCCTCCTTCCGGTTCTCGGGCCGTGTGGACACCGTCACGGCGTCCACCGGGGCCTCGCTGCACACCGCCACGACCGTCGTGCCGGCCACGGTGAGTGACTTGAGCAGCGCCCAGGCCTCGGTGCGTTCGGCGTCCGACAGCTTCAGGTCGAGGTCGTCGACGGCGAGCAGCCGCGGACGGCCGATCAGCGCCAGGGCGATCGACAGCCGCAGGGCTTCCAGGCGTTCCAGATCGCGTACGGCGGTCCGCGAGCCCTTGGGCAGCGCCTCCCGGTCGAGCCCGGCGGCCGCCAGCGCGGTGTCGATCCGCAGCTTCGCCTCGGCCGTGCGCTCCTCGCGCGGCCGCATCAGGGCGCGCACCGAGTCACCGAACCGGCGCTGCAGCAGCGCCCGTTCGCGCAGATGCTCGCCGACGGTCAGGGCCGGGTCGAGGTCGGTGACCCCGGCGACGTTCGTCGGCGTGCTGAACCTGCGCACCGCCGCGAGCTGCTTCGGCAGCCGCGCCCCGCCCACGGTCGCCGTCCCCTCGGTGGCCTTCATCCGCCCGGTGAGCGCGAGCAGCAGACTCGTGCGACCGGACCCGGAGGGCCCTTCCACGGCGACCAACGCACCGGGCTCCGCGACGAGGTCGATCCCGCGGAACGCCCAGCCGCGAGGCCCCTTCAGACCGAAACCCTCGGCCGTGACAGCGACTCCGTCCACGGCCACCCCCTGATCTTCTTGAATGCGGAACTTTTTGAACTGACTGGTCAGTGCAAAAACTAGCCCGAACCTTCGATCGAAGCAAAAGCCCAGGTCAGAACGGATTGTCAGTGGCATACCTCACGATGGGCACATACGGCACTCCGTAGCGGGAGATGCCGTCAACCAGACGACAGGAGGTTCGTCATGGCCAGCTACCACGCAGCCGCCGCCCGTCGGCGCCGCGCCACCGGCCCTGCCCCCTCACTGACCGGCCCGGCGAGCGACGTACACCCCGTGCTGCGCCGGGCGACGGCCCCGCCCGCCGCCCTCGACCTGCTCGCCCAGGCCCGCGCCGGCCTCGACGAGGCCTCGGCGCTGGAGACGCCGAACGAGCGCTATGCGACCGCCCATCTCGCCGCGCTGCGCACCGCGGCCGCCGTGCTCGCCGCGCGGGGGCGTCCGGAGCCCACACCCCGACGCCGCGCCAAGATCCGGAGCGCCTGGGAAGTGCTCCCCGAGATAGCGCCCGAACTCACCGAGTGGAGCGCGCTGTTCGCCTCCGGAGCCCGGCGTCGCGCCCGGGCCGAGGCGGGCATCCAGGGCGCGGCCAGCCGCCGGGACGCGGACGACCTCATACGCGACGTGGCGATGTTCCTGCGCCTTGTCGAGCGGATGCTGGTGCTCCAGCCGGTCCTGCCGCAGCCACGCCAGGACGCGGACCAGCCGGAGGGCGGCGACGGCGGCACCGACCGCGGCCGCGACTTTCCGGACGCGGGCTGAGCGGTTCGACGGGGGGTGGTTCGGCGGCCGGGGTGTTCGTGCGATGCCGGCCCGGAGCCGACGACTCGGGAGACCGGTCCGAAGGGGGCAGCAGGGGGACGGTCCGCGGAGGGCGGCCCAGGCAGGGTGAAGGTGAGTCGGCGCCCCTGCCCATCCGGCGGCCTCACCCCACGAGACCAGCCGCGACCACAGCACCGCGATGACCGGCGGTGGCGTCCCAGGCAATAGGGTGGGAGGCGCCTGAAGCTTCCCCGTCCGCGCCCCCGGCCAGGGAGGCCCCCGATCGCTCCGCCGTGCAACAGGCGGTGCCGCGCCGAGGAGTCAACTGTCGTGTCGGACCCGCTGCGACCCCGCGCCGCCCTCCGTACCGCCGTGGTCTGGGAGGTACTCCAGGACGCTCTCGACCGCCGGGTCAAGGCCACGGGACGCCAGGCGCTTGACGTCCTCGACACCGGAGGCGGCAGCGGCAACTTCGCGGTGCCCGTGGCCCGCCTCGGCCACCAGGTCACCGTCGTCGACCCCAGCCCCAATGCGCTGTTCGCCCTGGAGCGCCGCGCCGCCGAGGCCGGTGTCGCCGACCGCGTGCGGGGCGTCCAGGGCGACGCCCACGGCCTCTTCGACGTGGCCGAGCGCGGTGGCTACGACGTGGTCTTGTGCCACGGCGTCCTGGAGTACGTGGACGACCCGGCCGAGGGCGTCCGCAACGTGGTGGCCGCCCTGCGTCCCGAGGGCGTCCTCAGCCTGCTCGCCGCCGGTCTCGGCGGCGCCGTGCTCGGGCGGGCCCTCGCCGGCCACTTCAAGGAGGCCCGGCAGGCGCTCGACGACCCGAACGGCCGCTGGGGCGACGGCGACCCCGTGCCGCACCGCTTCACCGCCGACCAGCTCACCGCGCTCGTCGAGGGCGCGGGCCTGACCGTGGGCGCCGTGCACGGCGTGCGGGTCTTCGCCGACCTCGTCCCCGGCGTGCTCGTGGACACCGAGCCCGGCGCCCTGGAAGCCCTGCTGAAACTGGAGGAGGCGGCCGCCGAGCTCCCCGCCTTCCACTCCGTGGCCACCCAGCTCCATGTGCTCGGTGAGACGCGGGAGACCACCGAGGCATGAGCCACCCCTGTGCCGGAGTGCTGATCAGGTACTTGATGGCGCATGGAGTACGCCACAGGCCCCCCGATCGGGCGTTCAGCGCCGTATGATCGAGGGAGACCGCCCGGCATGACGGGACGGCCGCTGGGGAATGACAAGATTCAGCAGCCGGAGCTTCATGGCGGAATCCGGTTGGCCAATTGGCGCAGAGGGGCGGGTTTCACGGGGGCGATTCCCTGCCTATCCTGAAGGGACCCCCGAGTCGCCCCGGCGACTGCACGATGAGGAGGACTCCGTGCCGCTCTCGGAGCACGAGCAGCGCATGCTCGAGCAGATGGAGCGAGCGCTGTACGCCGAAGATCCCAAGTTCGCGTCGGCGCTCGAGGGAAGCGGGCTGCGTACGTACACCCGGCGGCGGGTCTACCAGGCGGTCGCCGGCTTCCTCGTGGGTATCGCGCTCCTCATGGCCGGTATGGTCGCCAAGCAGGTGTGGCTCAGCGTGGTGGGCTTCCTCGTGATGCTGGGGTGCGCGGTGCTCGCCGTGACCGGCTGGCGCAAGGCCCCCAAACCGGGCGAGCAGCCCGCCGCAGGTGCCCCGCACGCCCGTCGCCAGGGACGCCAGAAGCGCTCGGTGATGGACCGGATCGAACAGCGCTGGCAGAAGCGCCGCGACGAGCAGGGCGGCGGCCAGTAGCCGGCCCGCGAGCGGCTCTCACAGACGTTCTGAGGGGGTGAGCACCCATCCGGGTGCTCACCCCCTCACGCATGCCCTCGGGACAGCCCCCACCCGTCTCCGCGGGGCACTGCCCCTCCTCGCAGCACGGTGACCGGGCCTCTCGAAGGCCCGGTCACCGTCGTTCCGCCGCCCGCCGGGCGGTCCCTCAGCCTTGCTGACCGGACGGCTTGCGCAGGGTCGGCCGGGCCGCCGCCGCGCGCGTCCTGAGCCCGGCCCACCACTCCGAGACCACCCACGCCACCCTCGCGGTGGAACGCGGGGCGATCAGCGCACGCGCCTGCGTGGCTCGGCCGGCCGAGCCACGTAGTCCGCCGATCACCTGGTAGACGTCCTGCGCGAGGCCGGCCGTCGGCCGCGGCCGCGGGGCGTAGAGCACCTGCTCCACGGCGTCCGCCACCCGGTGCACCGAGGCCGCCGCCGTCGGATCGAGGTGCCCGAGCCGTACGATCCGCGCCGCCGCCTTGCGTGGCGTCTGCGAGTCGTCCGGCGGGATTCCGAAGTCCCACGCCGTGTCGGTCAGCTCCTGCCAGGCAGCCAGGGTGTGCGCGGCGGCGTCCGCGTCACTGCGCCCGTGCCCGCCCAGCCGCACCGAACGGGTACGCAGCCGCCACAGCATCGGCGCCAAGGGGATCGAGAGGACGGCCAGCCCGACGAATACCCAGAACAGCAGCTTCAGATACCACCACTGGCCCTGTACGGCCCACCAGGGGCCGCCGCCGCCCGGGGCTGCCGCGGCCGCCGGGGACGCGCTGTCGCACGCCTCCAGCTTCCGCAGCTGCGGCGCGCAGCTCTCGCTCGCCGAGGCCGAGGCCGACGGTGCCGCGGAGGACCCCGTGGAGGGCCGTGCCACGCCCGGGTCCACGTTGCCGGTGGCGTCCGGGACGGTGTACGAGGGCACCGTGCCCCGGGTCGGGGTCGGCTCGAAGCGGGTCCAGCCGACCCCCTCGAAGTACAGCTCGGGCCAGGCGTGGGCGTCCTTGAGCCCCACCGACACCGAGCCGTCCGCCTGCGGGGTGCCGGGCGCGAAGCCCACCGCGACCCGGGCCGGAATGCCCAGGGAGCGGGCCATGGCCGCCATGGCGAACGAGAAGTGGACACAGAAGCCCTGCTTGTCCCGCAAGAAGTTGGCGATCGCGTTGGGTCCGTCGCCGACCTCCACCTGGGTGTCGTACTCGAAGCCCCCGTTCACCGCGAAGTAGTCCTGGAGGTCGACCGCCTGCTCGTACGGGTTCTTCGCGTCCGCGGTGACCTCGCGGGCGGTCCTGGCCACCACCGCGGGCAGCGAGTCGGGCAGGTCGGTGTACTCGCGCTCGATGGCCGGGGGCGCGGCCGGTGCCGCGGCGAGCTGCTCGGCCGTCGGCTCCACGTCCAGGCTCTTCACGTCGTACGTCAGCCCGCGCGTGTTCTGCCCGTGGTCGCCGACGAGCGCCATGCCCTCGGGCTCGTAGCGCCAGTTGCCGCGGACCTGGACGCCACTGGGCGGGTAGGGCATGGGCAGATAGCTCTGCTCGTACCAGTTCGCCGCCGAGATGGTCGTCTCGACCTCCGTGCGCTTGACGTCGGCCCCGAGACCGATCGGGGTGGGGAAGTCCTTCGGTACGGCACCGATGGACCGCTTGGACGGTTTCCAGGTCCTGCCGTCGAAGTCGTCCAGGGAGACGATCCGCAGGTACAGGTCGGAGGTGTCGTTGCTCTGGGTCTGCACGGACAGGACCTGGCGGTCCTCGTCCACGTTCAGGCTGTCGCGCAGCGAGAGCAGCGGGTTCACCGCGGAGATCGTGCCGCCGCTGCCGTTCCCGGCGCCCACTCCCGCGCCGGTGGTGTCCAGGAGGCCGCCGTTCATCGAGGGCAGGGTGGCCGACACCACGAGGGCGATGCCGAGGCTCGCCACGCCGATCCGCCGACCGGTGCGCACCGGCGCCACCGGACCGGAGTCGACACCCGGGGAGCGTGACGCCCCGCCGAAGACACGGCCCCACTGCGAGAGCCGCTCACGCCCCTCGGCCAGGAGCAGCAGCAGATAGCCGGTCGCCGCGACCAGGAACCAGAGCCAGTCGCCGTGGCCCTCGGACAGGCCCGCGGCGACGGAGTACAGCGCGAGCAGTGGCAGACCCGCCGGGGCCGCGCTGCGGAACGTCACCGCGAGGGCGTCCACCACCAGCCCGACGATCAGGACACCGCCAAGGACCATCAGCTTGATGCCGTCCGATGCCAGGGGCGCCGGGATCGCGTACCGCGCGATGTCGTCGCCGCCCTGCCGGAGCAGGTCCCCGAAGTGCAGGAAGGCTCCCGGGCCGGGGACCAGCCCCAGGAAGGCATGGTCGCGGGCGAAGATCAGGGTCAGCATCACCAGGGTGACGAGTGCCTGGGCCGCCACCGTCAGCGGACGGGCCAGCGGGATCCGCCTGGCCGCCGCGCCCACCATCGTCTGCACCCCGAGCAGGAAGGCGGCCTGCACGATCCAGGTGACCGGCTCGACCAGCGGCAGCAGGGCGCACGCGGCCATCAGCGTGGCCGCCCACGCGCACAGCGCCAGTCGTCCCCGCCCGCTCATCACGACGCCTCCCCGGCGCCGGCCGCACCGACGCCTGTGCGCTCGCGGTCCGCGAGCCGCCACAGCTCCTCCAGCGAGGCGCCCCGCGGCACGCCCAGTGCCGTCCAGCCCGCCTCGCGCAGCATCCGCAACCGCTGCGCGCGCTCCTGCGACGGACCGGGCACGTCGGTCGGTTCGCGCACCCAGCTCTCGCTGTCGAGCACGAAGGCGAGCGCGCCCCCGCTGCGCTGCCGCATCTTGGCGACCACGGTGGCCTGCTCCTCGTCGAGGTCACCGAAGAACGCCACCAGGAGGCCTTCGTTCCCCCTGCGCAGCACGTCGTACGCGTGCGACAGGCCGGTGCCGTCGGAGTGGTCGATCACCGCGAGGGTGTCCATCATCAGCCCGGCCGCGTCCGCCGTCCCCTGGCTGGCGCCCGCGAAACCGTCGGCGCCCTCGCCGGGCACGGAGTTGCCGGTGTCCGTCAACAGCCGTACAGAGAAGCCCCGTTCGAGCATGTGGACCAGGACGGAGGCGGCGCCCGAGACGGCCCACTCGAAGGCCGAGTCGGGGCCCGCGCCGGCGAAGGCGAGGCCCCGGGTGTCCAGGAGCACCGTGCAGCGGGCGCGCTGGGGCTGCTCCTCGCGGCGGACCATCAGCTCGCCGTAGCGGGCGGTGGAGCGCCAGTGCACCCGGCGCAGGTCGTCGCCGTAGCGGTAGCCGCGCGGGATCACGTCGTCCTCGCCGGCCAGGGCGAGCGAGCGCTGCCGTCCCTCGCCGTACCCCTTGGCCTCGCCGTTCAGCCGCACCGGTGGCAGCGCCTCCACGCGCGGGATCACGGTCAGGGTGTCGTACGTCGAGAAGGAGCGGGTCAGCTCGCACATGCCGAACGGGTCGGTCAGGCGCAGCTGGAGCGGGCCCAGCGGGTAGCGGCCGCGCAGGTCGGAGCGGACCCGGTAGGACACCTCGCGGCGGCCGCCCGGCTCCACCCGGTCGAGCACGAAGCGGGGGCGCGGGCCGAGGACGTAGGGCACCCGGTCCTGGAGCATCAGCAGGCCGGTGGGCAGGCGCGAGACGTTGTCCATCCGCAGATGGACGCGGGCCTCGCTGCCGGCGGGCACGCGCGCGGGGGAGAGCCTGCGGCTGCCCGCGACCCGGTAGCGGGTCCGGTAGAGCACGCCCGCGCACACCAGGGGCAGCACGGCCAGCAGCAGGCCGACCCGCAGCAGGTCGCTCTGGCCCAGGACGTAGGCGCAGACGGCCGCGGCGATACCCGCGGCGAAGAAGGAGCGGCCCCGGGTGGTCAGACCGGCCAGTGCCGTGCGGACCCCGCCCTTGTCGCCCCGGTCGGCCTCGGGGCCGCCGGCCGAGGGCACCCCGGTGGACATCACAGGCTCCGCGGCGGCTGCTGCGGATACGCGGGCGCGGTCCGGCCGATCCCGAGACCGCCCTGCTGGGGCGCGGCGGGGACCGGGGTGCGCTGAAGGATCTCCTGCACGACCTGCTCCGCGGTGCGCCGGTTCAGCTGGGCCTGGGCGGTGGGCAGCAGACGGTGGGCGAGGACGGCCACGGCGAGCGCCTGGACGTCGTCCGGCAGCGCGAACTCGCGGCCGCTGAGGGCGGCGGAGGCCTTGGCGGCGCGCAGCAGGTGCAGCGTCGCGCGCGGTGAGGCGCCGAGTCTGAGGTCGGGGTGGGTGCGCGTCGCGGAGACCAGGTCGACGGCGTACCGCCGGACCGTCTCGGCGACGTGGACGCCGCGGACGGCCTCGATGAGTTTCACGATGTCGTGCGCATGCGCCACCGGCTGGAGGTCCTCCAGGGGGCTCACCCCGCCGTGGATGTCGAGCATCTGCAACTCGGCCTCGACGCTGGGGTAGCCGACCGAGACCCGGGCCATGAAGCGGTCGCGCTGGGCCTCGGGCAGCGGGTAGGTGCCCTCCATCTCGACCGGGTTCTGCGTGGCGACCACCATGAAGGGGCTGGGCAGCTCGTAGGTCTGGCCGTCGATGGTGACCTGGCGCTCCTCCATCGACTCCAGGAGCGCGGACTGGGTCTTCGGCGAGGCGCGGTTGATCTCGTCGCCGATCACGATCTGGGCGAAGATCGCGCCCGGCTTGAACTCGAAGTCCCGGCGCTGCTGGTCCCAGATGGACACGCCCGTGATGTCCGAGGGCAGCAGGTCGGGGGTGAACTGGATGCGGCGCACCGAGCAGTCGATGGACCGCGCCAGCGCCTTGGCCAGCATGGTCTTGCCGACGCCGGGGACATCCTCGATCAGAAGATGTCCCTCGGCGAGCAGCACGGTCAGCGAAAGCCGTACGACCTCGGGCTTCCCCTCGATCACGCCCTCCACCGAACTGCGAACCCGCTCGACGACGGCGGTCAGATCAGTGAGGCTCGATCGATCGTCATAGGTGGTCACCCGGCCCTCCTCGGCCCGAAACTTTCCGGGCCGACGCTCTGTGATGCGTAACCGGCCCACCCCGAATCACGGACACCACGCGGGAAAAGTTCCGCGCGACGCCACACCCGCATTCTTGCTGCCGTTACCGTTTCGTGTCACTCGACTGTGGACAACTGGCTGCACTATGTCGGGTCTGCGGTGTTTTGGGCGGCCCGAGGCTTGAAATCAACAGCGAAACGACAGCTACGACGGCCGTTACGCGGGGTCGATCTCGCGCAGCAGGCCCGTCTTCACGTCGAACACGAACCCGCGGACGTCGTCGGTGTGCAGCAGGAACGGCGAGGTGCGCACCCGCTGCATGGACTGCCGGACGTCCTGGTCGACGTCACGGAAGGCCTCCACGGCCCACGCGGGACGCTGACCGACCTCCATCTCCAGTTCGGTGCGGAATTCCTCGGTGATCGCCTCCAGGCCGCAGCCCGTGTGGTGGATGAGCACGATGCTGCGGGTGCCGAGCTTGCGCTGGCTGATGGTGAGCGAGCGGATCACGTCGTCGGTGACCACACCGCCCGCGTTGCGGATGGTGTGACAGTCGCCGAGCTCCAGGCCGAGCGCGGCGTGCAGGTCGAGGCGGGCGTCCATGCACGCCACCACGGCGACGTGCAGGACCGGGCGGGCGTCCATCCCGGGGTCGGAGAACGCGGCGGCGTATCGCTCGTTGGCGTTGACCAGGCGGTCGGTCACACGGCCGCCGGAGGATATGGCGCCTTCGGTGGGAACGGATGCGGAAGTCGTCATAACCATGACGGTACTGGTCACCGTCGTCGCGGTCCTGCCGTGAGGAGGGAAAAAGAGCGTCATCACGCCTTCTGTGTGAGGTACCCCACAACAGCATCGGGTCCACCCGAACGGGTGTTTTCCGTCCTTTCGGAGCGTCAAGTCCGCGCCGGTGCGCGACGCGCAGGCCGGTTGATTGACCGCGAGACACCGTGGACTAAAGTGACGCGAAGCGGGAGGCGAGGCTTTCCTGCTGACATTCCCCGGAGGCCCCGGCTCGCGCACGGACGGTCTCCCCACGTGCGCGGCGCGTACGTACGGCTCGGCCTCCTCCCGCTCCGGTCGGCTGACGCTTCCGGCGCCGGCAGGCCTCCCCTTCATGAGCGGGCGGGGACCCGGCGGTGCGTATGGCCCGTGCCGGACCTGAGAGGGCCCCTTGAGCCAGAGTCGACACGTCCCGGTGATGCTCCAGCGGTGCCTGGACCTGCTGGCTCCCGCGCTCGAGCGGCCCGGGTCGGTGGTCGTCGACTGCACCCTCGGTCTCGGCGGCCACAGCGAGGCCCTGCTCCAGCGGTTCCCCGAGGCCCGGCTCGTCGCCCTCGACCGTGACAAGGAGGCCCTGCGCCTGTCCGGCGAGCGGCTCGCGCCCTACGGTGAGCGGGCCACCCTCGTCCACGCGGTCTACGACGAACTCCCGGACGTCCTCGACCGGCTCGGCATCGCGCGCGTGCAGGGCGTCCTCTTCGACCTCGGTGTCTCCTCCATGCAACTCGACGAGGCCGACCGGGGCTTCGCCTACGCCCAGGACGCCCCGCTCGACATGCGCATGGACCAGACGACCGGCGTGAGCGCCGCCGAGGTCCTCAACACCTACCCGGCGGGCGAACTCGTCCGGATCCTCAGGGCGTACGGCGAGGAGAAGCAGGCCAAGCGGATCGTGTCCGCGATCGTGCGCGAGCGCGAGAAGGAGCCGTTCACGAACAGCGCGCGGCTCGTCGAGCTGATCCGGGACTCCCTGCCGCAGGCCGCCAAGCGCACCGGCGGCAACCCGGCCAAGCGCACCTTCCAGGCCCTGCGCATCGAGGTCAACGGCGAACTCTCCGTCCTGGAGCGGGCCATCCCGGCCGCGGTGCAGGCGCTCGCGGTGGGCGGCCGGATCGCCGTGCTGTCGTACCACTCGCTGGAGGACCGGCTGGTCAAGCAGGTCTTCGCGGCCGGCGCCGCCACCACCGCCCCGCCCGGGCTGCCCGTCGTCCCCGAGCGCTACCAGCCCCGGCTCAAGCTGCTCACGCGCGGTGCCGAACTTCCCACCGAGGAGGAGATCGCCGAGAACCGGCGGGCCGCACCGGCGCGTTGCAGGGGTGCCGAGCGAATCAGGGAGTCCATCGAGTGAAGTGCGTGAGCCGTGCATGTGGGTTGGGAAACCGGACTCACTGGAGGACGTGTGAGTAGGAAACCCGAACTGAGGGGGAGGGCGGCTCGTCTCGCGCGTCTCCTCCCCGGCACGGCGAGCCCCGGACAGGCGGCCCGCACCCCCTTCGTGCTCCTCGTGGTCCTCCTCCTCGGCGGTGGCCTCATCGGGCTCCTGGTGCTGAACTCCGCACTGAGCGAGGGGTCCTTCAAGCTCGCCGACCTCCAGAAGGACACCAAGAGCCTCACCGACGAGCAACAGGGCCTGCAACGGGACATCGACGCCTACTCCGCGCCCGCCGCCCTCGTGCGCCGCGCCCGTGAACTGGGCATGGTGCCCGGCGGCGACCCGGCCTTCCTCGACCCCGACGGCACCGTCAAGGGCGTCCCGTCCCCCGCCTCCGACGCCGAGCCGCTCTCCTACCGGATGCCGCTCGTCCTCGCACCCGAGGTGATCGACAGCGCGGCCGTCCAGACGCCGACGGCCAGCCCCACCCCGACGGAGCCCGTCGCACCGGCTCCCGAGACCGTCGTACAAGCTCCAGAGGCCGTCTCCTCGGACGTCCCGCTCCCCACGACCCCGACCCCCGGCAGGTGACGGAAGTGTCTGACGACTTCGGCAGGCAACCGCCGCGCCGCCGCGTGCCCGGACCCGCCCGCCCCGAGCGCTCCGCCCGCCCCGTCGGCCGACCGCGCCCGGGGCCCGGCGCCCGCCCGGCCCGCCGCCCGTCGGCACCCCGCGCCGCGGCGCCCAAGACCATCCGCCTGGGCAGTCCCCGCCCCCGGCTGCGCCTGGTCGGCCTCGCGCTGACACTCGTGCTCGCCGCCTTCGTCGTACGGCTGCTCCAGGTGCAGGCCGTCGACGCGAGCACCTACGCCGCCAAGGCCGAGCAGAACCGGTACGTCGGCTACACGCTGGCCGCCGAGCGCGGCGGGATCACCGATCGCGACGGAGTGGCCCTGGCGACGAGCGAGGACGCGTACGACATCACGGCCGACCCCACGCTGTTCACCCGCGAGCAGCTGAAGATCGACGACGGTCCCGAGCAGGCCGCCGCCCTGCTCGCCCCGATCCTGGGGCAGGAGCAGGAGACGATCGTCAAGAAGCTGCGGCCCAAGGACAAGAAGCTCCGCTACGTCCTGCTCGCCAACCGGCAGACCCCGCAGGTCTGGAAGCAGATCAAGGACCTGAAGTCCGCGCTCGCCACCAAGAGCGAGACCGACCCGGCCACGGCCAACGTCCTTGCGGGCGTCCTGTCCGTGCCGACGACCAAGCGCGTGTACCCGAACGGCGATCTCGCCGCCGGGATACTGGGCTGGGTCAACGCCGACGGCAAGGGCGGCGGCGGTGTCGAACAGCAGCTGAACTCCCTGCTGGCCGGCAAGGACGGCAAGATCCGCTACGCCCAGTCCGGTGGCCGCCAGGTGCCCACCGTGGGCTCCACCGAGACCCCCGCGGTCCCCGGCAGCGACGTCGAGCTCACCATCGACCGCGACATCCAGTGGGCCGCCCAGCAGGCCATCACCGACCAGGTGAAGGAGTCCAAGGCGGACCGCGGGTACGTGATAGTGCAGGACACGCGGACCGGCCAGGTCCTCGCTATGGCCAACTCGCCCGGCTTCGACCCGAACGACCTGTCCAAGGCGAGCTCGGTGAACATGGGCAACGCGGCCCTCCAGGACGCCTACGAGCCCGGTTCCACCGCCAAGATCATGTCGATGGCGGCCGTACTGGAACAGGGCGTCGCCACCCCGCTCACGCAGGTGATCGTGCCCAACCGGCTGCACCGCGGTGACCGGCTCTTCAAGGACGACATCGACCACGAGACCTGGTACCTCACACTCAACGGCGTGCTCGCCAAGTCCAGCAACATCGGCACCATCCTGGCGACCGGCCAGCTGGGCAAGACCCAGGCCCAGGCCAACCAGGTCCTCTACTCGTACCTGCGCAAGTTCGGCCTCGGCCGCTACAGCGGGCTCGACTTCCCCGGTGAGACCCCGGGCATCCTGGCCAAGCCCGCGGACTGGTCGACCTCGCAGCAGTACACGATTCCTTTCGGCCAGGGTGTCTCCCTCAACGCGATGCAGGCCGCGTCCGTCTACTCGACGATCGCCAACGGCGGTGTGCGCGTCGAACCCACACTCGTGCGCGGCACGAAGGGACCCGACGGACGCTTCACACCCGCCGCGAAGCCCAAGGAGACAAGGGTCGTCAGCGCCAGGACGGCCAGGACGCTGGCCCAGATGCTGGAATCGGTCGTGGACGACCAGGAGGGCACCGGCACCAAGGCGCGCATCCCCGGCTACCGGGTCGCGGGCAAGACGGGCACGGCCAACCGCGTGGATCCGGCCACCGGCAAGTACAAGGGCTACACCTCGTCGTTCGCCGGCTTCGCGCCCGCGGACAAGCCCCGGATCACCGTCTACTGCGCCATCCAGAACGCCACCCAGGGCAGCTACTTCGGCGGCCAGATCTGCGGGCCCGTCTACAAGAAGGTCATGGAGTTCGCCCTGAAGACCCTGCAGGTGCCGCCCACGGGAGCGAAGGCCGCGAAGCTGCCCGTGACCTACACGCCCTGATCAGCGCGGCGTGAACACCCGCCGGCACCCCTCAGCACCTCATCAGCACCCCCCAGCACCTCATCAGCACCTCGGAAAGGCCACCAGGAACCACCTCGTGACGACGACCACCTCCGATTCCGGGAACCAGGGCGCCCCCCGCCCCTCACTTCGCTCCGAGGCGGGTGCGCCCGGTACGCTCACCGCCGTGCCACACGCTGATCAGTCCCAAACCACCCAGAAGGGCGCACCCGTGACATATCCGGGACCGCCCCGGCCGGTCCGGGTCTCCGCAACACCCCTCGCGGAGCTCGCCGATCAGCTGGGTGCCGCGCAACCGGAGCACGCCGCGCAGGTCACGGGCATCACCCATGACTCGCGTGCCGTCCGCCCCGGCGACCTGTACGCAGCCCTCCCGGGCGCCCGTCTGCACGGCGCCGACTTCGTCACCCAGGCCCTCGGCCTCGGCGCGGTCGCGGTGCTGACCGACCCGACGGGCGCCGAGCGCGCCGCCGCGACCGGGCTTCCGGTGCTGGTCGTCGAGGACCCACGCGCGCGCATGGGCGAACTGGCGACCACGATCTACGGCGACCCTGGTCGGGACCTGCTCCAGATCGGAATCACCGGCACCTCCGGCAAGACCACCACCGCCTACCTCGTCGAGGGCGGTCTGAAGGGGGTCAGGTCCACCGGTCTGATCGGCACCGTCGAGATGCGCATCGGTGACGAGCGCATCAAGTCGGAGCGCACCACGCCCGAGGCCACCGACCTCCAGGCCCTGTTCGCGGTGATGCGCGAGCGCGGAGTCGAGGCGGTCGCCATGGAGGTCTCCAGCCACGCGCTGGTCCTCGGCCGGGTCGACGGCTGTGTCTTCGACATCGGCGTCTTCACCAACCTCAGCCCGGAACACATGGAGTTCCACTCCGACATGGAGGACTACTTCCGGGCCAAGGCGCAGCTCTTCACGCCGAAACGCAGCCGTCTCGGCGTCGTCAACCTCGACGACGAGTACGGCCGCAGGCTCGTGAAGGAAGCCACGGTCCCGGTCGTCACCTACTCCGCCGAGGGCCACCCCGACGCCGACTGGCGTGCCGAGGACGTCGAAGTCGGCCCCATGGACTCGACGTTCACCGTGATCGGCCCCAAGGGCGAGCGGATCGCCGCCAGGTCGCCGCTCGCGGGGCCCTTCAACGTGGCAAACACCCTCGCCGCGATCGTCGCCCTGGCCGCGGCCGGCCTCGACCCGCAGACCGCGGCCGACGGCGTCGCCGCCGTACCGGGTGTGCCGGGCCGACTGGAGCGCGTGGACGCCGGGCAGCCCTACCTCGCGGTCGTGGACTACGCCCACAAGACCGACGCCGTCGAGTCGGTCCTCAAGGCGCTGCGCAAGGTCACCGAGGGCAGGCTCCACATCGTGCTCGGCTGCGGCGGAGACCGCGACAGGACCAAGCGCGGGCCTATGGGCGCCGCCGCGGCCCGCCTCGCCGACACCGCCGTACTGACCTCCGACAACCCCCGCTCCGAGGACCCGCTCGCGATCCTTGCAACCATGCTCGAGGGCGCGGCGTCCGTACCAGCACACGAGCGCGGCGAGGTCCAGGTCTTCGAGGACCGGGCCGCCGCGATCACCGCAGCCGTCGCCCGCGCGCGGCCGGGCGACACCGTACTGGTCGCCGGGAAGGGCCACGAGCAGGGTCAGGACATCGCCGGGGTGGTCCGTCCCTTCGACGACCGCCAGGTGCTTCGAGAAGCCATCCAGAAGACCCAGGGATGAACTTGTGATCGCCCTCTCTCTCGCCGAGATCGCCTCAGTCGTCGGCGGGCAGACGTACGACATACCGGATCCGTCGGCGCAGGTGCGCGGGCCCGTCGTCATCGACTCCCGGCAGGTGAGGGACGGCGCTCTGTTCGCCGCCTTCGTGGGGGAGCGCGTCGACGGCCACGACTACGCCGACCAGGCCGTCCGGGCGGGCGCGGTGGCCGTGCTGGCCCAGCGCCCCGTCGGCGTGCCCGCGATCGTCGTCGAGGACGTCCAGACGGCCCTCGGCGCCCTCGCGCGTCATGTCGTACGACGGCTCGGCGCGACCCTCGTCGCCCTCACCGGCTCGGCCGGAAAGACCAGCACCAAGGACCTGATCGCGCAGGTGCTCCAACGCAAGGCGCCGACGGTGTTCACGCCGGGCTCGCTCAACAACGAGATCGGGCTGCCGCTCACCGCGCTCACCGCCACCGAGGAGACCCGCTTCCTCGTCCTGGAGATGGGCGCCCGCGGCATCGGCCACATCGCCTACCTCACGGATCTGACGCCCCCGAAGATCGGCCTGGTCCTCAACGTCGGCACCGCGCACATCGGCGAGTTCGGCGGCCGCGAGCAGATCGCGCAGGCCAAGGGCGAACTCGTGGAGGCCCTGCCGCCGGCACAGGACGGCGGTGTCGCGATTCTCAACGCCGACGATCCGCTCGTACGGGCCATGGCATCCCGCACGACGGCGAAGGTGATCCTTTTCGGAGAGTCCGGCGAAGCGGACGTACGCGCCGAGAACGTGAGACTCACGGACACCGGACAGCCTGCCTTCAGCCTTCACACACCCTCCGGTGCAAGCGAAGTGACCATGCGCCTGTACGGTGAGCACCACGTGTCGAACGCGCTCGCCGCGGCCGCCGTCGCCCATGAGCTGGGCATGTCCGCAACCGAGATCGCCACCGCGCTCTCCGAGGCGGGCTCCCTCTCCCGCTGGCGTATGGAGGTCACCGAGCGCCCGGACGGCGTGACCATCGTCAACGACGCCTACAACGCGAACCCCGAGTCCATGCGAGCCGCCTTGCGCGCACTCGCGGCGATGGGCAAGGGGCGGCGGACCTGGGCGGTGCTCGGCAAGATGGCCGAGCTCGGGGACGAGGCGCTCGCCGAGCACGACGCGGTCGGACGGCTCGCCGTCCGGCTCAATGTCGGCAAGCTCGTCGCGGTCGGGGGCAGGGAAGCGTCCTGGCTGCAACTGGGCGCATATAACGAGGGTTCGTGGGGTGAGGAGTCGGTGCACGTGTCCGACGCACAGGCGGCGGTCGACCTGCTGCGCAGTGAGTTGCGCCCGGGAGACGTCGTCCTCGTGAAGGCGTCCCGGTCGGTCGGTCTGGAGAGCGTCGCCCAGGCGCTGCTCGATGCCGAGGGTGAGGTTGCCGCCCGATGATGAAGCAGATCCTGTTCGCAGGAGTCATCGGCCTCTTCCTGACCCTGGTCGGCACCCCGCTGCTGATCAAGCTGCTCGCGCGCAAGGGTTACGGCCAGTACATCCGGGACGACGGCCCGCGCGAGCACGCCAGCAAGCGCGGTACGCCGACGATGGGCGGTATCGCCTTCATCTTCGCGACGGTTGCCGCCTACTTCCTGTCCAAGGTGTTCACGACCTGGACCACCGACGTGACGGCCACGCCCACCTACTCGGGTCTGCTGGTGCTCGGCCTGATGTGCGGCATGGGCCTGGTCGGCTTCCTCGACGACTACATCAAGATCGTCAAGCGGCGCTCACTGGGCCTGCGGGCCAAGGCGAAGATGGCCGGCCAGCTGATCGTCGGCATCGGCTTCGCGGTGCTCGGACTGATGTTCCCGGACGCCCGCGGCAACACCCCGGCCTCCACCAAGCTGTCGTTCATCACCGACTTCGGCTGGAAGATCGGCCCGATCCTGTTCGTGGTCTGGGCACTGTTCATGATCCTCGCGATGTCGAACGGCGTGAACCTCACCGACGGTCTGGACGGCCTCGCCACCGGTGCCTCCGTCCTCGTCTTCGGCGCCTACACCTTCATCGGCGTCTGGCAGTTCCAGGAGTCCTGCGCCAACACGGGCACCCTGACCAACCCGAACGCCTGTTACGAGGTGCGCGATCCCCTCGACCTCGCGGTGATCGCCTCCGCGCTGATGGGTTCCTGCCTCGGCTTCCTGTGGTGGAACACCTCGCCGGCCAAGATCTTCATGGGCGACACCGGTTCGCTCGCCCTCGGCGGTGTCCTCACGGGCCTCGCGATCCTGTCCCGCACGGAACTCCTGGTCGCCATCATGGGCGGTCTGTTCGTCCTCATCACCATGTCGGTCGTGATCCAGGTCGGCTCCTTCCGGATGACCGGCAAGCGCGTCTTCCGCATGGCACCACTCCAGCACCACTTCGAACTCAAGGGCTGGTCAGAAGTCCTTGTGGTGGTCCGGTTCTGGATCATCCAGGGCATCTGTGTGATCGTCGGCCTGGGTCTCTTCTACGCGGGATGGGCAGCAGAAAAGTGACCGCCTCGGAGCACCTCGACTGGCAGGGCAAGCACGTCACCGTCGCCGGGCTCGGTGTCTCCGGCATCCCGGCGGCCAAGGCGCTGCACGCGCGCGGGGCGCACGTCACGGTCGTCAACGACGGCGACGACGCACGCGCGCGTGAGCAGGCCGCGGAGTTGGAGGCGCTGGGCGTCATCGTGCGCCTCGGTGACGGCGCGACCCTGCCCGAGGGCACCGAACTCGTCGTCACCGCGCCCGGCTGGAAGCCGGACAAGCCGCTCTTCACGGCGGCCCGTGAGGCCGGCCTGGAGATCTGGGGGGACGTGGAGCTCGCCTGGCGGCTGCGCGGCCCCGACGCGGCTCCCTGGCTCGCGATCACCGGCACCAACGGCAAGACGACCACCACCCAGATGCTGGCGTCCATCCTGAGGGCCGCGGGGCTGCGCACCGCCGCCGTGGGCAACATCGGCGTCTCCCTGCTGGACGCGGTGCTCGGCGACGAGCAGTACGACGTCCTGGCCGTGGAGTTGTCGAGCTATCAGCTCCACTGGGCGCCCTCGCTGCGCGCCCACTCCGCCGCGGTGCTCAACCTCGCCCCCGACCATCTCGACTGGCACGGCTCCATGGAGGCGTACGCCGCCGACAAGGGCCGCGTCTACGAGGGCAATCGGGTCGCCTGCGTCTACAACGTCGCCGACAAGGCCACCGAGGACCTGGTGCGCGAGGCGGACGTCGAGGAGGGCTGCCGGGCCGTCGGCTTCACCCTCGGCACCCCCGGACCCTCCCAACTCGGCGTCGTCGAGGGCATCCTGGTCGACCGTGCCTTCGTCGAGGACCGGCACAAGAACGCCCAGGAGCTCGCCGAGGTCTCCGACGTCAACCCGCCCGTCCCGCACAACATCGCCAACGCCCTTGCGGCGGCGGCCCTCGCACGCGCCTTCGGGGTGCCCGCCAGGGCCGTACGGGACGGGCTGCGGGACTTCACCCCGGACGCCCACCGCATCGCCCACGTGGCCGATGTGGACTCGGTCGCGTACGTCGACGACTCCAAGGCCACCAACACCCACGCGGCGCAAGCCTCGTTGGCGGCCTACGAGTCGATCGTGTGGATCGCGGGCGGGCTCGCCAAGGGCGCGACCTTCGACGAGCTGGTCGCCAGGTCGGCACAGCGACTTCGCGGGGTCGTGCTCATCGGCCAGGACCGCGCCCTGATCCGTGAAGCCCTTGCGCGACACGCCCCGGAAGTACCCGTGGTGGACCTCGACCGGACCGACACTGGGGCGATGCTCGCGGCTGTCCAGGAGGCCTCACGCCTCGCCGTCGCAGGTGACACGGTGCTGCTGGCTCCGGCCTGTGCCTCGATGGACATGTTCGCCAACTACAACAAGCGCGGTGACGCGTTCGCGGAGGCGGTTCGCGAACTCGGCTCCTGACCGACGCAGCGGAGGCGTTGATGCCCACCAGCCGTACCGGCAGGCCGCCCGTGCAGCGGGCGCCCCGACGCCCCGACGCCTCCCGGCCCTCGCCCGAGAACGCCGTACAACGGCTCTACACGCGCGCGCGCAAGGCCTGGGACCGGCCGCTGACGGCCTACTACCTGATCCTCGGCGGCAGCCTGCTGATCACCGTGCTCGGCCTGGTGATGGTCTACTCGGCCTCCCAGATCACGGCCCTGCAGATGTCGTTGCCGGGATCCTTCTTCTTCCGCAAACAGTTCCTGGCCGCTGCCATCGGCGCCGTCCTGCTGCTGATCGCGTCCCGCATGCCGGTCAAGCTGCACCGGGCGCTCGCCTACCCGATCCTGGCGGGCGCGGTCTTCCTGATGGCCCTGGTGCAGGTGCCGGGGATAGGGATGTCGGTCAACGGCAACCAGAACTGGATCTCGCTCGGCGGCTCCTTCCAGATCCAGCCCAGCGAGTTCGGCAAGCTGGCCCTCGTGCTGTGGGCGGCCGACCTGCTCGCCCGCAAGCAGGACAAGAAGCTGCTGACCCAGTGGAAGCACATGCTGGTGCCGCTCGTCCCGGTCGCCTTCCTGCTGCTCGGGCTGATCATGCTGGGCGGCGACATGGGTACGGCGATCATCCTGACGGCGATCCTGTTCGGGCTGCTGTGGCTCGCAGGGGCCCCGACCCGGCTGTTCGTCGGAGTGCTGTCGATCGCCGGGCTGATCGGGATGATCCTCATCAAGACCAGCCCCAACCGCATGGCCCGGCTCGCCTGCATCGGTGCCACCGAGCCCAGGTCGGGGGGCGCCGACTGCTGGCAGGCCGTGCACGGCATCTACGCCCTCGCCTCCGGCGGAATCTTCGGCTCCGGGCTCGGCGCGAGTGTGGAGAAATGGGGCCAACTACCCGAAGCCCACACCGACTTCATCTTCGCCGTCACCGGTGAGGAACTGGGCCTCGCGGGGACGCTGTCGGTACTCGCTCTCTTCGCGGCTCTAGGCTATGCGGGTATCCGCGTGGCCGGACGCACGGAGGACCCCTTCGTGAGGTATGCCGCGGGAGGCGTGACCACCTGGATCACCGCTCAGGCGGTGATCAACATCGGTGCGGTGCTCGGTCTGCTGCCGATCGCCGGTGTCCCGCTCCCGCTGTTCTCCTACGGAGGGTCCGCCCTGCTGCCGACCATGTTCGCCGTCGGGCTGCTGATCGCGTTCGCGCGTGACGATCCCGCTGCGCGGGCGGCGCTTTCGATGCGGCAACCCCGCTTTGGTCGAAAGCGGGCGGGAGGCGCCGTGCCGGCACGGGGGCCTCGGAGATGGAACACGATGAGACGGCGCGCCCCATCGGCGCGTTCGTCCGGAGAGCGGTGAATTTCGGTGCATGTCGTACTCGCCGGTGGGGGGACCGCCGGCCACATCGAGCCCGCGCTCGCCCTCGCGGACGCCCTGCGCAGGCAGGACCCGAGCGTGGGGATCACGGCCCTGGGCACGGAACGGGGGCTGGAGACCAAGCTCGTCCCGCAGCGCGGCTACGAGCTCGCGCTCATCCCGGCCGTCCCGCTGCCCCGTAAGCCCACCCCCGAGCTGATCACCGTCCCGGGCCGGCTGCGCGGCACGATCAAGGCCACCGAGCAGATCCTGGAGCGCACCAAGGCCGACGCCGTCGTCGGCTTCGGCGGCTACGTGGCGCTGCCCGGCTACCTCGCCGCCAAGCGGCTCGGCGTGCCGATCGTCGTCCACGAGGCCAACGCCCGTCCCGGCCTCGCCAACAAGATCGGGTCCCGGTACGCCGCCCAGGTGGCCGTGGCCACGCCGGACAGCAAGCTGCGCAACTCCCGCTACATCGGCATCCCGCTGCGCCACACCATCGCCACCCTGGACCGGGCCGCCGTCCGCCCCGAGGCCCGGCACCTGTTCGGCCTCGACCCGAACCTGCCGACCCTGCTGGTCTCCGGCGGCTCGCAAGGCGCCCGGCGCCTCAACGAGGTCGTCCAGCAGGTCGCGCCCCTGCTCCAGCAGGCCGGGATCCAGATCCTGCACGCGGTCGGCCCGAAGAACGAACTGCCGCATGTGCAGCAGATGCCGGGAATGCCCCCGTACATCCCGGTAAGTTACCTGGACCGGATGGACCTCGCGTACGCCGCGGCCGACATGATGCTCTGCCGCGCGGGCGCGATGACCGTCGCCGAACTCTCCGCCGTCGGGCTCCCGGCCGCCTACGTCCCGCTGCCCATCGGCAACGGCGAACAGCGGCTGAACGCCCAGCCGGTGGTCAAGGCCGGCGGCGGACTGCTGGTCGACGACGCGGAACTGACGCCCGAGTGGGTACGGGGCAACGTCCTGCCCGTGCTCGCCGACCCGCACCGGTTGTACGAGATGTCCCGCGCCGCCGCCGAGTTCGGCCGCCGGGACGCCGACGACCTGCTCGTCGGCATGGTGTACGAGGCGATCGCCTCGCACCGACGCCAGTAGCCAGGAAAAGGGAGTGCGCGTGGCCGGATCGACGACCGCCGAGCGCGGTGAACGCCAGCAGGAGTCGTCCGGCCCGCCTCCCGACCGGCGGTTGAGGGTGCGTCGGCTCCGTATGATCATCATCCTCGCCGTGGCGCTCGCGCTTCTCTCCGCGGGCGCCGTCTGGCTGTTGTACGGCTCCCAGTGGCTGCGCGTCGAACGCGTGGCGGTCTCGGGAACCCTGGTGCTGACTCCGGAGCAGGTGCGCGAGGCGGCGGACGTCCCGGTCGGCGAGCCGCTGATGTCCGTCGACACCGATGCGATCGAGGCACGACTGCGCCGGAAATTGCCCCGAATTGACTCAGTTGACGTCTCGCGCTCCTGGCCCCACGGAATCGGGCTGAAAGTGACCGAACGTACTCCGGTTCTGCTTGTCCAAAAGGGCGGAAACTTTGTCGAAGTGGACGATGAAGGTGTCCGGTTCGCCACGGTTTCCGAGGCTCCGAAAGGCGTCCCCGCACTGGAATTGGAGCTCACCCGGCCGGACTCGCGCGCCGCGAGCCTGCGCCGCTTCGGCGAAGCCCGGCTCGTGCGGGAAGCGGTGCGGGTGGCGGGTGACATTCCGGTCGACGTCGCGCGCGCGGCCCGTTCCGTCAAGGTGCGTTCGTACGACGACATCTCGCTGGAGTTGAGGGGCGGTCGCACCGTCGCCTGGGGGAGCGGCGAGAATGGCGCCGCGAAGGCCCGTACGCTCGCCGCTCTCATGAAAGCCACCCCTGATGCGGGGCACTTCGACGTCAGCGTTCCCACCGCCCCTGCGTCATCGGGGAGTTGACGCACATCAGCGCAGGCCAGCACCCTGGTTGGGCACTGCTACGGCTGATCACATAGGGTGAAAAGAAAAATGGGAGGTTCGGCGTGTTCGTTGAACGTGCGCCACTTGTCGACTTAGTGTCCTGTTCAGAAGACTCCAGGGAACAGACACACTGGTAACCCTAAACTTCAGCGTTAGGGTTCGGGTCGGCGCTACGGACCGTCCCATTCGGCATCAGTCGACGGATCGCGAGGCAGCAGTGCCTCATCGGTCCGGCGACACGTAACTCGAGGCGAGAGGCCTTCGACGTGGCAGCACCGCAGAACTACCTCGCAGTCATCAAAGTCATCGGTGTCGGCGGCGGTGGTGTCAATGCCATCAACCGGATGATCGAGGTCGGTCTCAAGGGCGTCGAGTTCATCGCCATCAACACCGACGCGCAGGCGCTGTTGATGAGCGACGCCGACGTCAAGCTCGACGTCGGCCGCGAACTCACCCGCGGACTCGGCGCCGGCGCCAACCCGGCTGTCGGACGCAAGGCCGCAGAGGACCACCGCGAGGAGATCGAGGAGGTCCTCAAGGGGGCCGACATGGTCTTCGTGACGGCCGGTGAAGGCGGCGGCACCGGCACCGGCGGCGCGCCCGTCGTGGCCAACATCGCCCGCTCGCTGGGCGCCCTCACCATCGGCGTGGTCACCCGCCCGTTCACCTTCGAGGGCCGGCGCCGCGCCAACCAGGCAGAGGACGGGATCGCGGAGCTCCGCGAAGAGGTCGACACCCTCATCGTCATCCCCAACGACCGGCTGCTGTCCATCTCGGACCGCCAGGTCTCGGTGCTCGACGCCTTCAAGTCGGCCGACCAGGTCCTGCTCTCCGGTGTCCAGGGCATCACCGACCTCATCACCACCCCCGGCCTGATCAACCTCGACTTCGCCGACGTCAAGTCGGTCATGTCCGAGGCCGGTTCGGCGCTCATGGGCATCGGCTCGGCCCGCGGCGACGACCGCGCGGTGGCCGCCGCCGAGATGGCGATCTCCTCGCCGCTCCTGGAGGCGTCCATCGACGGCGCCCGGGGCGTGCTGCTCTCCATCTCCGGCGGCTCCGACCTCGGCCTGTTCGAGATCAACGAGGCGGCCCAGCTGGTCAGCGAGGCCGCCCACCCCGAGGCCAACATCATCTTCGGCGCGGTCATCGACGACGCCCTGGGCGACGAGGTCCGCGTCACCGTGATCGCCGCCGGCTTCGACGGGGGCCAGCCGCCGACCCGCCGGGAGACCGTCATGGGGTCCTCCTCGAACTCGGCCCGCCGCGAGGAGCCCACCCCGGTGCGGCAGACCGAGAGCCGTCCGTCCTTCGGCTCGCTCGGCAGCGTCACACCGAAGGAGGGCCCGGACCCCGCGCCCGAGCCGGCCGCCGACCTCCCGGTCGCCCCGCCCGTCCCGCCGTCCCGGACCTACTCCGACAGCGCGGCCGAGGAACTGGACGTGCCGGACTTCCTGAAGTGATAGGGCAGCGCGAGAGCGTGAGCGGCGCGCACTTCGCCTTCACCGACCGGTGGGGCGGGGTGAGCGCCGCTCCGTATGAGGAGCTCAACCTCGGCGGGGCGGTCGGCGACCACCCCGACGCCGTACGGACCAATCGCGAACTGGCCGCCAAGTCGCTCGGTCTCGACCCGGACCGGGTGGTCTGGATGAACCAGGTGCACGGGGCGGACGTCGCGGTGGTCACGGAGCCGTGGGGCGAGAAGCCGGTGCCCCGGGTCGACGCGATCGTCAGCGCCGAACCCGGACTCGCCCTCGCCGTCCTCACCGCCGACTGCACCCCGGTGCTGCTGGCCGACCCGGTCGCCCGGATCGTCGCGGCGGCCCACGCCGGCCGGCCCGGCATGGTCGCCGGAGTCGTCCCGGCCGCGCTACGCGCGATGACCGAACTCGGCGCCGATCCCGCCCGGATCGTCGCCCGCACCGGACCGGCCGTCTGCGGCAGGTGCTACGAAGTGCCCGAGGAGATGCGCGCCGATGTCGCCGCCGTCGAACCCGCGGCGCACGCCGAAACGAGTTGGGGCACTCCCGCGGTCGACGTGACCGCCGGAGTGCACGCCCAGCTCGACCGGCTCGGGGTGCGTGACCGGCAGCAGTCGCCGGTGTGCACGCTGGAGTCGGCCGACCACTTCTCGTACCGCCGCGATCGCACCACGGGGCGACTCGCGGGATATGTCTGGCTGGACTGATGGGGCATGACGGACCGTAAGGACGAACTCGCCGCAAATCTGGCGAAAGTGGAGGAGCGCATCGCCGCCGCGTGCGCGACCGCCGGGCGAGCGCGGGAGGAGGTGACCCTCATCGTGGTCACCAAGACCTATCCCGCGAGCGATGTGCGGATCCTCTCCGAGCTCGGTGTGCGCCATGTCGCCGAGAACAAGGACCAGGACGCGGCGCCCAAGGCCGCCGAATGCGCGGATCTGCCTCTTACTTGGCATTTTGTTGGCCAGTTGCAGACCAACAAAGTGCGATCCGTTGTGGGTTACGCGGATCTCGTGCAGTCCGTCGATCGTTCGAAGTTGGTGACGGCTCTCTCCAGGGAGGCCGTGAAGGCCGGACGTGAAGTGGGCTGCCTGATCCAGGTCGCTCTCGACGCCGGTTCGAGCGAGCGAGGGGAGCGGGGTGGTGTGGCGTCGGGCGGAATCGAGGAGTTGGCCGATCTCGTGGCCCGGGCTCCGGGGGTGCGGCTCGACGGGTTGATGACCGTCGCCCCGCTCACCGGGGAGTACGCGGGACGCGAACAGGCTGCGTTCGAGCGGTTGATGGATTTGTCGACGGACCTGCGCCGAGCTCATCCGGCTGCGAACATGGTCTCGGCAGGGATGAGTGCGGACCTCGAACAGGCCGTGGCGGCCGGGGCGACACATGTACGCGTCGGCACCGCGGTACTCGGAGTCCGCCCCAGGCTCGGGTAACGTCGCCAGGAAGTCGGACCACAGCAGAAAATATGGTCATGACCGCCGCAAGGCGGTCATAACGACCTCGTGGATCGCGGGCACTTGGCAGTCGTCAGCCGATCCACCACAGAGCGGAGGACTCAGAGAATGGCCGGCGCGATGCGCAAGATGGCGGTCTACCTCGGCCTCGTGGAGGACGATGGGTACGACGGCCGCGGTTTCGACCCCGACGACGACTTCGAACCGGAACTCGACCCGGAGCCAGAGCGGGACCGCCGACGGCATGAGCCGTCTCACCAGTCACATCAGGCACTTCAGCCCGAAAGGGACGAATCGGTCAGAGTTGTGCAGTCCTCGGTGCCGCGCGACCCGGTGCCCCGATCCTCTTCGCTCGCCGCGGAATCGGTGCGTCCCGCGCGCATCGCGCCCGTGGCATCCATCACACAAGAGCGCGCAAGCCTGGAGAAGAACGCACCGGTGATCATGCCCAAGGTCGTGTCGGAACGAGAGCCTTACCGGATCACCACACTTCACCCCCGGACCTACAACGAGGCCCGTACCATCGGGGAACACTTCCGTGAGGGCACCCCGGTGATCATGAATCTGACTGAGATGGATGACACAGACGCCAAGCGACTTGTCGACTTTGCGGCCGGTTTGGTGTTTGGTCTTCACGGCAGCATCGAGCGGGTGACGCAGAAGGTGTTCCTGTTGTCGCCTGCTAACGTCGATGTCACGGCGGAGGACAAGGCTCGCATCGCAGAGGGCGGGTTCTTCAACCAGAGCTGAGAAGCAACAACCGGAACGAAGTACGAACAGGGGAGAGGGAAAGACAGTCCATGAGCGTGTTCGCACAGGTGATCTACATCGCGCTGATGGTGTTCCTCATCGTGCTCATCTTCCGGTTGGTCATGGACTACGTCTTCCAGTTCGCCCGCTCGTGGCAACCCGGCAAGGCGATGGTGGTCGTTCTGGAGGCCACCTACACTGTCACCGATCCACCGTTGAAGCTTCTGCGGCGGTTCATCCCGCCGCTGCGTCTCGGGGGCGTGGCGCTCGACCTGTCCTTCTTCGTGCTGATGATCATCGTCTACATCCTCATCTCCATCATGGGAAACCTGGCGAGGTGACTGTGGACGATACGGTCTTGCCGACTGCCGATGACTACGTTGAGGTGAAGAGATGCCGTTGACCCCCGAGGACGTGCGGAACAAGCAGTTCACGACCGTCCGCCTCCGAGAAGGCTATGACGAGGACGAGGTCGATGCCTTCCTCGACGAGGTCGAAGCCGAACTGACCCGCCTGCTGCGCGAGAACGAGGACCTGCGCGCCAAGCTGGCCGCGGCGACGCGTGCTGCTGCCCAGAACCAGCAGAACATGCGCAAGCCTCCGGAGCAGGACCAGCAGCAGCAGGGTGGCATGCCCGGACAGGGAATGCCGCAGCAGGGCATGCGTGGACCTGGTCCCGGCGCCCCGGTGCCCGCCGGCATATCTGGTCCGCCGCAGCAGCAGATGGGCGGCCCCATGGGTGGCCCGCCCCAGCTGCCGAGCGGTGCGCCGCAGCTGCCCGCCGGTCCCGGCGGTGGCCAGGGCGGCCCGCAGGGTCCCGGTCCGATGGGCCAGGGCCCCATGGGTCAGGGTCAGATGGGCCAGATGGGCCAGGGCCCCATGGGTCAGGGTCAGATGGGCCAGGGTCAGATGGGCCAGGGTCAGATGGGCCAGGGTCAGATGGGCCAGGGCACCATGGGCGGTCAGCCGCCCATGCAGCAGCAGATGGGCGGCCCCATGGGCGGTCCGATGGGCGGCCCCGGTCAGGGCCCTGGTGGCGACAGCGCCGCCCGAGTCCTCTCGCTGGCCCAGCAGACCGCCGACCAGGCGATCGCCGAGGCTCGTTCCGAGGCCAACAAGATCGTCGGCGAGGCGCGTTCGCGTGCCGAGGGTCTTGAGCGTGACGCCCGTGCCAAGGCCGACGCCCTGGAGCGGGACGCGCAGGAGAAGCACCGCGTCGCGATGGGCTCCCTGGAGTCCGCCCGCGCCACGCTGGAGCGCAAGGTCGAGGACCTGCGCGGCTTCGAGCGCGAGTACCGCACGCGTCTGAAGTCGTACCTCGAGTCCCAGCTGCGTCAGCTGGAGACCCAGGCCGACGACTCGCTGGCTCCGCCGCGCACCCCGGCGACCGCGTCGCTGCCGCCGTCCCCGGCGCCTTCCATGGCTCCGGCCGGTGCGAGCGCGCCGTCGTACGGTGGCAACCCGGGCATGGGTGGCGGTCCTTCGCAGGCCGCTCCCTCCTACGGCGGTCAGCAGCAGATGTCGCCCGCGATGACCCAGCCGATGGCGCCGGTGCGGCCGCAGGGTCCCGGCCCGATGGGGCAGGCTCCCTCGCCCATGCGTGGCTTCCTCATCGACGAGGACGACAACTGACGGCCTCTAGTACGCCTTAGGCGTCGGCAGCGTTCAGGGAGGGGCCCCGGATTTCGATCCGGGGCCCCTCCCTTTTACGCGTGTTGATCACAGTGTCGTTCGCAGGCATGAGGAAGGCCCGGCCCCGCGACGGGGACCGGGCCTTCCTTGTCGGGCTTACGCCTTGCGCAGGCGGAACGTCAGCGACAGGCCCTCGTCGGTGAACGGGGCGCCGTAGGTGTCGTCCGCCTCGCCCTGGGCGAAGTCCGTCGCCAGGACCTCGTCGGCGATCAGGGAGCTGTGCTCGGACAATGCCGCGATCACGGCCGGGTCGGTGGCCGTCCAGCGCAGCGCGATGCGGTCGGCCACGTCGAGGCCGCTGTTCTTGCGGGCCTCCTGGATCAGGCGGATCGCGTCACGGGCGAGGCCCGCCTGACGGAGTTCCTCCGTGATCTCCAGGTCCAGGGCCACCGTCGCACCGGAGTCGGACGCCACCGACCAGCCCTCGCGCGGGGTCTCCGTGATGATCACCTCGTCGGGAGCGAGCGTGATCGTCTCGCCGTCGACCTCGACCGAGGCCGTGCCCTCGCGCAGGGCGAGGGAGAGCGCGGCCGCGTCGGCGTTCGCGACGGCCTTGGCCACGTCCTGGACCCGCTTGCCGAACCGCTTGCCGAGCGCGCGGAAGTTGGCCTTCGCCGTGGTGTCGACCAGGCTGCCGCCGACCTCGCTGAGGGAGGCGAGCGCGCTCACGTTGAGCTCGTCCGTGATCTGCGCGTGCAGTTCACGGTCGAGGGCGTCGAAGCCGGTCGCGGCGACGAGCGCCCGGGACAGCGGCTGCCGGGTCTTCACGCCCGACTCCGCGCGCGTGGCACGGCCCAGCTCGACGAGCCGGCGCACCAGGACCATCTGCTTCGACAGCTCCGGGTCGATCGCGGAGAGGTCCGCCTCCGGCCAGGAGGTCAGGTGCACCGACTCCGGGGCGCCCGGGGTGACCGGCACGACCAGGTCCTGCCAGACCCGCTCGGTGATGAACGGGGTCAGCGGCGCCATCAGCTTGGTGACGGTCTCGACGACCTCGTGCAGCGTGCGCAGCGCGGCCTTGTCGCCCTGCCAGAAGCGGCGCCGGGACCGGCGTACGTACCAGTTGGACAGGTCGTCGACGAACGCCGACAGGAGCTTGCCGGCGCGCTGGGTGTCGTATGACTCCAGGGACTGGGTCACCTGGTCGGTCAGCGCGTGGAGTTCGGACAGCAGCCAGCGGTCCAGGACCGGGCGGTGGGCGGGGGCCGGGTCCGCCTCGCTGGGCGCCCAGTCGGACGTACGGGCGTACAGGGCCTGGAAGGCGACCGTGTTCCAGTACGTCAGGAGCGTCTTGCGGACGACCTCCTGGATCGTGCCGTGGCCGACCCGGCGGGCCGCCCACGGGGAGCCGCCGGCCGCCATGAACCAGCGCACCGCGTCCGCGCCGTGCCGGTCCATCAGCGGGATCGGCTCCAGGGTGTTGCCCAGGTGCTTGGACATCTTGCGGCCGTCCTCGGCGAGGATGTGGCCGAGGCAGACGACGTTCTCGTACGACGACTTGTCGAAGACCAGGGTGCCGACCGCCATCAGCGTGTAGAACCAGCCGCGCGTCTGGTCGATGGCCTCGCTGATGAACTGCGCCGGGTAGCGGGACTCGAACAGTTCCTTGTTCTTGTACGGGTAGCCCCACTGCGCGAAAGGCATCGAACCCGAGTCGTACCAGGCGTCGATGACCTCCGGCACGCGCGTGGCCGTCTTCTGGCACTGCGGGCAGGCGAAGGTGACGTCGTCGATGAACGGGCGGTGCGGGTCCAGTTCGGAGTGGTCCGTGCCGGTCAGCTCGGTGAGCTCGGCTCGGGAGCCGACCACGGTCAGGTGGTCGTCCTCGCAGCGCCAGATCGGCAGCGGGGTGCCCCAGTAGCGGTTGCGGGACAGCGCCCAGTCGATGTTGTTCTGCAGCCAGTCACCGAAGCGGCCGTGCTTGACCGTCTCCGGGAACCAGTTGGTGTTCTCGTTCTCCTGGAGCAGGCGGTCCTTGGCGGCGGTGGTGCGGATGTACCAGGAAGGCTGCGCGTAGTAGAGGAGCGCGGTGTGGCAGCGCCAGCAGTGCGGGTAGCTGTGCTCGTACGGGATGTGCCGGAAGAGGAGGCCGCGCTGCTGGAGGTCCTCGGTGAGCTGTTCGTCCGCCTTCTTGAAGAAGACGCCGCCCACGAGGGGGACGTCCTCCTCGAAGGTGCCGTCGGGGCGGACCGGGTTCACCACGGGCAGGCCGTAGGCGCGGCAGACCTTGAGGTCGTCCTCACCGAAGGCGGGGGACTGGTGGACCAGGCCCGTACCGTCCTCGGTCGTGACGTACTCGGCGTTGACCACGTAATGGGCCGGCTCCGGGAACTCCACGAGCTCGAACGGACGTTGATAGGTCCAGCGCTCCATCTCGGCGCCGGTGAAGGACTGGCCGGTCGTCTCCCAGCCCTCGCCGAGCGCCTTGGCGAGCAGCGGCTCGGCGACGACGAGCTTCTCCTCGCCGTCGGTCGCGACGACGTAGGTGACCTCCGGGTGCGCGGCGACCGCCGTGTTGGACACCAGGGTCCAGGGGGTCGTCGTCCACACCAGGAGCGCGGCGTCACCGGCGAGCGGACCGGAGGTGAGCGGGAAACGGACGTACACGGACGGGTCCACGACCGTCTCGTAGCCCTGCGCCAGCTCGTGGTCGGACAGGCCGGTGCCGCAGCGCGGACACCAGGGGGCGACGCGATGGTCCTGGACCAGCAGGCCCTTGTCGAAGATCGTCTTCAGCGACCACCAGACCGACTCGATGTACTCGGGGTCCATCGTGCGGTAGGGGTCCTGGAGGTCGGTCCAGTAGCCCATGCGGGTCGTGAGCGCCTCGAAGGCGTCGGTGTGGCGGGTCACGGACTCGCGGCACTTGTCGTTGAACTCGGCGATGCCGTACGCCTCGATGTCCTTCTTGCCGCTGAACCCGAGCTCCTTCTCGACCGCGAGCTCCACCGGGAGACCGTGGCAGTCCCAGCCGGCCTTGCGGGCCACGTGGTAGCCGCGCATGGTGCGGAAGCGGGGGAAGACGTCCTTGAAGACGCGCGCCTCGATGTGGTGGGCACCCGGCATGCCGTTGGCGGTGGGCGGGCCCTCGTAGAACACCCACTCGGGGCGGCCCTCGGACTGCTCCAGGGTCTTGGCGAAGATCTTCTGCTCGCGCCAGAAGTCGAGCACCGCGTGCTCGAGCGCGGGCAGGTCGACCTGGGCGGGCACCTGGCGGTACTGCGTCATCAGTCTTCCTCCGGCGGATGTGCTGCCTTCCGTCCGGAGGGACGAGAGTCCGTGCGCCGGTTTCGACGCGCTCCCGCGGTACCACCCTCCTTGGCCCGCCGACACGGGGTATGTGCCGGTGAGCCCCCTCATTGGGGTCGCGATGCCGGGTCTACGCCCCCCGCAGAGGGTTCTTCCGGCGGCTCCGGGGTGATCTTCGCGTCGCGCTCGCCCCCGGGCTTCCACCGTCCCCGGGTCGCTCTGGGCTGCGTACGCCGCTACTCGTCCCCATCCACGCTTTTCGCTGCGCCCAGTGTACGGCGCCCCGGGGACAGCGGCCGACCGCTTTTCAGGGGCCGGGCGCGGAGGCCGCCGCAGGGCCCGGGGTGACCCGAATGGAGCGGCACGGCTGTTCGGATTCCGGGACGGACGGTCCGGCGGATTACCCGGCGGGGAGCTGGGCACAACGCATGCATGCTTCCCGCCCCGCGCGCGTGGGGCGGGCGAATCAGGCGGCGTGCCCCGTTGCCGCGGGACTCAAGTCGATTTATCGTCCCAGCACGATTCGCGAGCAAGATCACAATATGTGAAGGGGCCGCGGCATGGTGGCGAAGAAGACCGCCGTACAGCAGTCGGCGTCGGGCCGGTCCACCCATGCCCGTGCCTCCGGCGGCGAGGCCAAGGGAGCGGGCGGGACATCTGCGGGGGCCGCGTCTTCCGACAAGGGCGCGGCGGCGAAGGCGGTGAAGGCGGTCGGGGCGGCGGCGAAGAGCGTCGCGAAGAAGGCCGGCGTCAAGAGCACGCGTACGGGTGCCGAGAAGGCCGCGGCGAGGAACGCGGTGCCCCGCGAGACGGGCGGCGCCAGGAAGGCCACCGCCGCGGCTTCCAGGGCGGCTCCTGACAGACAGGCGGCAGCGGAGGAGGAGGTCTCGGTCTCGGCCGGGAGACCGGCGGCCGACCCGCCTGTCGGCGGGACGGGAGAGACCACCAAGGGCGTCGGCAAAACTTCGGTCACGAAGAAGGCTTCGGGCACGAAGAAAACTGCGGTCACTAAGAAGTCCGCGGTCACGAAGAAGGCTGCTGTCGCGAAGAAGGCGGTCGCCAAGAAGGCTGGGGTCACCAAGAAGGCGGTCAAGAAGGCTGTGGTCCCCGAAAAGGCGGTCGCCGACAAGTCCCCGGTCGCCGAGAAGGCTCCGGCCACGAAGAAGAAGGCTGTCACGAAGAAGAAGGCGGTCCCGAAGAAGACCGCCGCCAAGAGCACGGCCGCGACGAAGAGCGCGGCCAAGAGCACGTCCGCGACGAAGGCCGCGGGGAAGAAGACGGCCGTGAAGGACACCGCGGTCGAGGAGACGGTCGCCACGGACGCCGGTGTTCCGCAGGGAGATGCCGGGCAGGGCGCCTCGGGGAAGAAGACCTCCACGAAGACGGCGGCCGGGAAGAGCACGGCCGGAAAGAGCACGGCCCACAAGGCGGGCGCGGCCGAGGCCGCGAAGAAGACGGGAGCCACGACGGTGGTTGCGAAGAAGACCCCTGGCACGGCCACGGCGGCGAAGACCGCCCTACCCAGCGCGCGTCTCGCCGCGGTGGAGCCCGGCGAACTCGCGGTGCGCCCGGGTGAGGACCCGTGGACGCCCGAAGAGGTCGAGGAGGCCCGCGCGGAGCTGACGGCCGAGGTGCTGCGGCTGCGCACCGAGATCTCCACGTCCGAGGAGTCCCTGGTCGGGCTCATGCGGGACTCCGGGGACGGCGCCGGCGACGATCAGGCCGACACCGGGACCAAGAACATCACGCGCGAGAGCGAGATGGCCCTCGCGGCCAACGCGCGCGAGATGCTCACCCAGACCGAGCGCGCCCTCGGACGCCTCGACGCCGGCACCTACGGTCTGTGCGAGAACTGCGGCAACCCCATCGGCAAGGCACGCATGCAGGCCTTCCCGCGGGCCACCCTGTGCGTGGAGTGCAAGCAGAAGCAGGAACGCCGGTACTGAAGGTCCTTGGAGGCGTGTCGTACCCTCGTCCTCAGTCAGGTACCTAGGTCGAGGGACTCACGTGGCAGAGGCGGAGCGCATCATCGGTACGCCGGATACCCCAGAGGCGGCGGGGGCCGGGCCGGAGCAGGACCAGACGGCGCGGCCCAGGGGCCGGCGCCGTATCGCCGTGCTGTTCACGGTGGCCGCCTTCGCGTACGCCCTCGACCTGGTCAGCAAGATGATCGTGGTCGCCAGGCTGGAGCACCACGAGCCGATCGAGATCATCGGGGACTGGCTGAAGTTCGAGGCGATCCGCAACGCGGGCGCGGCCTTCGGCTTCGGCGAGGCCTTCACCGTGATCTTCACGGTGATCGCGGCGGCGGTGATCGTGGTCATCGCCCGGCTCGCCCGCAAGCTCTACAGCCTCCCCTGGGCGATCGCGCTCGGGCTGCTGCTCGGCGGCGCGCTCGGCAACCTCACCGACCGGCTCTTCCGCTCGCCCGGCGTCTTCGAGGGCGCGGTCGTCGACTTCATCGCGCCCAAGCACTTCGCCGTCTTCAACCTCGCCGACTCGGCCATCGTGTGCGGCGGCATCCTGATCGTGCTGCTGTCCTTCAAGGGGCTGGACCCGGACGGGACCGTCCACAAGGACTGAGCGCGCGGTCGGGGCTGTCTCACCCGTCCGGCATACTCGACGGGTGAGCACCATTCCCGAGATCCGCACCCTGCCCGTGCCCGACGGCCTGGAGGGCGAGCGCGTCGACGCCGCCATCTCCCGCATGTTCGGCTTCTCCCGTACCAAGGCGGCCGAGCTCGCCGCCTCGGGGAAGGTCATGGTCGACGGGTCGGTGGTCGGGAAGTCCGAGCGGGTGCACGGCGGGGCCTGGCTGGAGGTCGAGATGCCACAGGCGCCCGCGCCGGTGCAGATCGTCGCCGAGCCGGTCGAGGGCATGGAGATCGTCCATGACGACGACGACGTGGTCGTGATCGTCAAGCCGGTCGGGGTGGCCGCGCACCCGTCGCCCGGCTGGACCGGGACGACCGTGATCGGTGGGCTCGCCGCCGCCGGGTACCGCATCTCGACCTCCGGTGCCGCCGAGCGCCAGGGCATCGTGCACCGGCTCGACGTGGGCACCTCGGGACTGATGGTCGTGGCCAAGTCGGAGCGGGCGTACACCTCACTCAAGCGGCAGTTCAAGGAGCGCACGGTCGACAAGCGCTACCACACGCTCGTCCAGGGCCACCCGGACCCGACCAGCGGCACCATCGACGCGCCCATCGGCCGTCACCCCCAGCACGACTACAAGTGGGCGGTCACCGCCGAGGGCAAGCCGTCCGTCACGCACTACGACCTCATCGAGGCGTTCCGTGCGGCCTCCCTGCTCGACGTGAAGCTGGAGACTGGGCGGACCCACCAGATCCGCGTGCACATGGCGGCCCACCGCCACCCCTGCGTCGGCGACCTGACGTACGGCGCCGACCCGACGCTCGCCAAGCGGCTGCGGCTGACCCGGCAGTGGCTGCACGCCGTCAGGCTCGGCTTCGAGCACCCCGGGGACGGGGAGTGGGTGGAGTTCGCCAGCGATTATCCGGAGGACCTCCAGCAGGCCCTGGAGCTGGTGCGCGAGGAGACCTACGGGTGAGCACGCGCGCGTACGTGGTGCGGGTCGCCGAGGATCCCGCCGACCGTGAGGCCTGCTTCACGGTGCGCAAGGAGGTCTTCGTCGGCGAGCAGGGCGTGCCCGAGGACATCGAGTACGACGCCTACGACGCCGTGGCGGTGCATGTGCTGGCCGTGCGGGACGACGGGGTGCCGCTCGGGACCGGGCGGCTGCTGTTCGGTGCGGAGGCGGCCGGGAAGACCGGCGGCGACGCGTCGGTGGGGTCGCTGGGGCGGCTCGCGGTGACCCAGGAGGCGCGCGGGCTCGGCGTGGGGGCCGCGCTCGTGCGGGCCGTCGAGGACGCGGCACGCGCGCGTGGGCTGACGGCTGTGGATCTGCACGCCCAGACGCACGCGCTGGGGTTCTACGAGCGGCTGGGGTACGTGGCGTACGGGCCGGAGTTCCCGGACGCGGGGATGCCGCACCGGGCCATGCGGCGGGTTCTCTGACGGTCGGCGGGAGCGGCGGTCGGGAGGGTTCGGGCGTTTTGCGGGCAGACTGAAGTGACCGATGTTCTGTCGATCTGCCCGGAGTTCTGACCGTGGATCAGTTGGCCCTGTTGTTTGTGTTGTTGCTGGGGGCTCTGATCAGTGTCCCGGCGGGGGACCGTTTCGGGTTGCCGGCGCCGGTGCTGATGACGCTGCTCGGCATAGTGCTCGCGGTGCTGGACTTCGTACCGAATGTCGACATCCCACCCGAGCTGATCCTGCCCATCCTCTTGCCGCCCCTGCTCTACGCGGCGGTGCGGCGCACTTCCTGGCGCCAGTTCACGGCCAACAAACGGCCGATCTTCCTGCTCGCCGTCGCGCTCGTGTTCGTGACGACCCTGTGCGTCGCCGCCGTCGCCCACGCGATCGTGCCGGGGCTGCCGATCGCCGCCGCCGTCGCGCTCGGCGCGCTGGTCGCACCGCCCGACCCGGTCGCCGCGACCGCCGTCGCGGGCCAACTGGGGCTGCCTCGCAGGCTGGTGTCCATCCTGGAGGGCGAGGGGCTGTTCAACGACGTCACGGCGATCGTGCTCTACCACGTGGCCGTCGCCGCGGCCGTCAGCGGCTCGTTCACGGCCGGGGAGGCCGGCTTGGAGCTCGTGCTCTCCGCGGTGGTCGCCGTTGCCGTGGGACTCGCGCTCGGCTGGGGCGCCAACAAGCTGATGGATCTGCTGGGCGACGCCACCCTCCAGATCGGGCTGACGGTGCTCGTCCCGTACGCCTCCTACGTGCTCGCCGAGGAGCTGCACGGCTCCGGGGTGCTCGCCGTGCTGACCACCGCACTGTTCCTCGCCGAGTACGGCACCGACGCCGACGACGTGATGACCCGGCTGGCCGGGCATACCTTCTGGGACATCGTCGACACGCTCGTCACCGGGGTGGCCTTCGGGCTGATCGGGCTCGAACTGCACAACGCGATCCGGACCGCCTCCGGCCGCTGGGGCGAGATGCTCGGCTGGGCCGCGGCGATCGTGGCCGTGGTCGTGCTCGTACGACTGGCATGGCTGATGCCGGCCACCTGGCTCACCAAGCGGATGCACGCGAAGCGGGACTACAGCGAGGAGATCCCGACCAGTTGGCGGGAGACCGTCATCATGTGGTGGTCCGGGATGCGAGGCGTGGCGTCGGTGGCGCTGGCCCTGGCCATTCCGCTGGAGACCGACTCGGGGGCGGGCTTTCCCGACCGGGACGAGATCGTCTTCATCGCGTTCGGGGTGATCATGGCCACGCTGGTGCTCCAGGGGCTGACCCTGCCGTGGCTGGTGAAACGGCTGGGGGTACAGGCCGACACCGAGCGGGAGAAGGAGTTCGAGAAGGCCCTCGCCGTCCGGGCGGCGAAGGCGGCCAAGCGGCGGCTGCGGGAGATCGAGGCCGTGGAGGAGCTGCCGGAGGACCTGTCCGAGCAGATGCTGCGGCGGGCGTTCGAGATCGGCGTGCGGATCCATCCCGAGTCGGGGGACGAGGAGCGGCGCGAGGCCAGGCGGCGGCTCAAGCGGGCACGGCGGATCCACGGCGAGCTGCTGAGCGCGGCGCGGCACGAGGTGCTGGCGGCGCGGAGTGAACCGGGGGCCGATCCCGAGGTCGTGGACCGGGTGCTGCGGCACCTGGATGTCCGCAGTCTGCGGTGACCGGTGTGCGAAGGTCACGTAAATCGGGGTGAGTCGGCCGACGGTGTGCTCGTAGGGTCCAGCTATGGCTCGCAATGTGGTGATCAGTGGTGGCGGTACGGGAATCGGGCTCGCGGCGGCGCAGGTGTTCGCCGCGGAAGGGGACCGGGTGCTGCTGCTCGGGCGGCGCGCCGAGGTGCTGGAGAAGGCCGGGGTGCCCGGGGCGCTGACGTACGCCGCCGATCTCGGTGACGTCGACCAGGTACGCGGGGTCGTCGGGTTCGTGGAGCGTGAACTGGGGGCCGTGGACGTACTGATCCACAGCGCCGGGGGCACCGGCCGGCTCGAACCGCCCGCAGACAGCACCGATCCGCTCGACGCCGTCGCACACAACTGGACCGTGAACTTCCGTCTCAATCTGCTGACCGCCGCGCTGCTCACCGAGGGGCTGAAGGAACTGCTCGCCTCACCGGGCGGCCGGGTGCTGTTCGTCAGCTCCATCGCCGCGTACCGGGGGTCCGGGAGCGGGGCGTACGGGGCGGCGAAGGCGGGGCTGCATCCGTACGCCCATGATCTGGCCCGGGAGTTGGGGCCTCGGGGGATCACGGCGAACGTGGTGGCGCCGGGGTATGTCGAGGACACCGAGTTCTTCGGCGAGGCGATCGACCCGGCCCGGCGCGAACGGCTCATCAACGACACCTCGACGGGGCGCGCGGGAAGGCCGGGGGACATCGCGGCCACGCTGCACTGGCTGGCGTCACCGGGGGCCGGGCACGTCACGTCACAGATCATCCAGGTCAACGGCGGGACCGAGCGGGGGCGGTGACGAGGCGCGGGCGCCGGTGACGGCGGATACCGTCACCGGCGCCAGGACGGACCGTCAGCCGCGGCCCGCCCAGGTGGATTCGGCGGCCACGCCGTCGGAGTTGCCGTCCGGTCGGTGGCCGTTCCTCGACCGGAACCCCGGCGCCGGCGTCGCGTCCGCCGTGTTGACCCGCGGCAGGGCGTACGGGTGGTTGTCGGTCAGCCAGCGGATCATCTGCTCGCGGACCGTGACCCGTACCGTCCAGATGTCGTCGGCGTCCTTGGCGGTCACCAGGGCACGCACCTGCATGGTGTTCGGTGTGGTGTCGGTGACGACGAGGCCGTAGTCGCGGCCGTCCCAGGCGGGGCACTCGCGCAGGATGTCCCGCAGCCGCCGGCGCATCAGGTCCACCGGGGCCGTGTGATCGACGTGCCAGTAGACGATGCCGGTCATCTGCGGGGTGCCGCGCGACCAGTTCTCGAACGGATTCGAGGTGAAGTACGACACCGGCATGGTGATCCGGCGCTCGTCCCAGGTCCGTACCGTCAGGAACGTGAGCGTGATCTCCTCGACGGTGCCCCACTCGCCGTCCACCACCACGGTGTCGCCTATGCGCACCATGTCGCCGAAGGCGATCTGCAGCCCGGCGAACATGTTGCTGAGTGTCGACTGAGCGGCCACACCGGCGACGATGCCGAGGATTCCGGCCGAGGCCAGCAGTGAGGCACCGGCCGCGCGCATGGCCGGGAACGTCAGCAGCATCGCGGCGGCCGCCATCACGCCGACGACCGCGGTGACCACACGCGTGATCAGCGTCACCTGGGTGCGCACCCGGCGGACCCGGGCGGCGTCGTGGTGGGCGCGGGCGTAGCGGGTGTAGGTCGTCTCCACGACGGCGGCGGCGATCCGGATCACCAGCCAGGCGGTCGCCCCGATGAGAACCAGGGTCAGCGTCTGCCCGATGCCGGCGCTGTGCCGCTCCAGCACCCTCGCCTCGTCGTACGCCCCTCTCAGCATCGCCGCGCAGAGCACGAGCATGTAAGGGATGCGGCCACGACGCAGCAGACCCCACAGCGGGGTCTCGCTGTGACGGTCGTCGGCCTTGCGCAGCAGTCGGTCGGTGGCCCACCCGATCAGCAGCGTGAGCAGTAGTGAGCCGCCGACCACGATCAGTGGGCGGAGTACGTTCTCCATGACCCCGAACCTAACCGGCCCGGGGGAGTCATGAACATGTGACTTCTGCCCCGAAGTGGGTACGGCCGCCGACGTGCCCGCGGAAACGGCGCTGTCGGTGCGGGCTGGCACCATGGCCTCATGAACATCATGCTCTTTCACTCGACCTACGGCCTCCGGCCCGCCGTCCGTCAGGCCGCCGACCGGCTGCGGGAGGCCGGACACGAGGTGTGGACGCCGGACCTCTTCGAGGGGCGTACGTTCGAGACGGTCGAGGAGGGCATGGCCTTCAACGAGGAGATCGGCAAGGACGAACTGCTCAAGCGGGCCGTCCTGGCCGCCGCGCCCTACTCCGAACGCGGCCTTGTTTACGCCGGCTTCTCGCTCGGCGCCTCGATCGCGCAGACCCTCGCTCTCGGCGACGAGAAGGCCCGCGGACTCCTGCTCCTGCACGGCACGTCCGACATCGCGCCGAACGCGACCGCGGACGAACTGCCGGTCCAGCTGCACGTGGCCGAGCCGGACCCCTTCGAGACCGACGACTGGCTGAGCGCCTGGTATCTCCAGATGGGCCGCACCGGCGCTGACGTGGAGGTCTACCGATATGCCGGCGCCGGTCACCTCTACACCGACCCTGGCCTGCCGGACTACGACGAGGAGGCCGCCGAGGCCACCTGGCGGGTGGCCCTCGGCTTCCTGGAGACCCTCTAGCGCCGGCCTAGACGGGGGTGTACGTCCGCTCGACCTTCTGCGTGCCGGTCCGCGTGCGGTACGAACGCGCCCAGGACGAGGTCGCGTTCGCCTTGGTCTTGTCGGAGAGCACGTAGTAGTCCATCTGCGCCCGGTCGGCTGTGATGTCCAGCACGCCGTAGCCGTGACGGTCGGTGTCGACCCAGTGGACGTGCCGGTTGGCGACCTGGATGACCGGCGCCGCGAGCGCGGTGACCGTGCCCTCGGGGACCTTCAGGAGGTCGTCGAGGTTGTCGGAGGTCACCGACGTGACGACGAACTCCGTGGCGGCCGAGGCCGACAGCGGGTAGGTGCCGGCGTCCACCGGCACGTCGTTGGCCCACGCCATGTGGATGTCACCGGTCAGGAAGACGGTGTTGCGGATGGCGTTGGAGCGCAGGTGGGCGAGGAGTTCACGGCGGTCGTCCGTGTAGCCGTCCCACTGGTCGGGGTTGAGGGCGAGGCCCTCCTTCGGCAGACCGAGCAGCTCGGCGAGCGGCCTGAGCAGGTCGGCGGAGAGCGAGCCGATCGCGAACGGCGAGATCATCACGGAGTTGCCGACCAGCCGCCAGGTCGTGTCGGAGGACTTCAGCCCCGCTTTGAGCCAGTCCAGCTGGGCCCGGCCGGTGATCGTGCGGTCCGGGTCGTCGACCGAGCCGTTGCCCACGGCGACCTGCTGCGAGCGGAAGGACCGCAGGTCGAGCAGCGAGAGGTCGGCGAGCTTGCCGAAGCGCAGCCGCCGGTAGGTGGTGCCCGCGAGCGCCGGACGCACCGGCATCCACTCGAAGTAGGCCTGCTTGGCGGCGGCCTGACGGGCCGACCAGGCACCCTCCGTGCCCTCGGTGTGGTTCTCCGCACCGCCCGACCATGCGTCGTTGGCGAACTCGTGGTCGTCCCAGATCGCGACGACCGGGGCGACCGCGTGCAGGGCCTGGAGATCGGGGTCCGTCTTGTACTTGCCGTGCCGGGTCCGGTAGTCGGCGAGGGCGAGTATCTCGTGGGTCGGCGCGTGCTGCCGTACGACGGTGTCGCGGGTGCCGTAGTCGCCGGTGCCGTACTCGTAGATGTAGTCGCCCAGGTGCAGCCAGGCGTCCAGGTCGCCGCGGGCCGCGAGGTGGCGGTAGGAGGAGAAGTAGCCGGCCTCCCAGTTGGCGCAGGAGACCACGCCGAAGCGGAGGTTCGCCACGGCCGCGTCCGCCGCCGGCGCGGTGCGGGTACGCGCCGCCGGGGAGTCGGTGCCGCCGGCCGAGAAGCGGAACCAGTAGTCGGTCGCGGGGGCGAGGCCGCGCACGTCCGCCTTGACCGTGTGGTCGGAGGCGGCGGTCGCGGTGACGGAACCCTTGGCGACGACGCTCGTGAAGCCCTTGTCCCTGGCGACGACCCAGCCGACCTCGGTGTCCGGGCCGAGCCCGGAACCGGGTACGGCCTCGGCGGTCGGGGTCACCCGGGTCCACAGCAGGATGCCGTCCGGGAGCGGGTCGCCGGAGGCCACGCCGTGCAGGAAGGCGGGTGCCTCGACCGCGCCGGCCGGCCAGGCGGCGGCGAGCGGGGCACCCAGGACAGCGGTGGCCGCCGCGGCCTTGACGACCGTACGGCGGCGCGGGGAAAGGGAGTTGCTCCCGGCTGTGCTCTGTCTGCTAGTCACGGACGATCAGGTTACTGATCGGTATGAACGAGAGCGGGCGAACTCGTGAAAGTTCGCCCGCTCTTTGCCCGAAGAGTGTGGGGATCAGCCCTTCAGGGCCGCCGTGAGCGCCGTGTTGAAGTCGGCGACGGTCATCGGCGCGCTCTTGCCGTCGGACCCGGTCAGCGTCTTGCCGTCCATCTTCAGGGTCGGGGTGCCGGTGACGCCGTCCTTGTTGAACTTCTCGGACATGTCCAGGGCCCACTTGTCGTAGGTGCCGTTCTTCACGGCGTTCTGGAAGGTCTTGTTGTCCTTCAGCTCCGGGACGGTCTGCGCGATCTTGATGAGGTAGGAGTCGTCCTTGAACTTGTCCGGGCCGCTCTCCTCGGGGTGCCACTTCGTGGAGTACATCGCGGTCTTGTACTTGAGGAACGCCTCCGGACTGACGTTCAGCGCGGCGCCGAGGGCGCTGAGGCCGTTCTTGGAGCCCTCGCCGCCGAGGTTGCCGTCGAGGAAGGTGGCGCCGACGTACTGGATCTTGAACTTGCCGTCCTCGACGTCCTTGTCGACGGTCGAGCCGACGGTCTGCTCGAACTGGGCGCAGACGGGGCAGCGCGGGTCCTCGTACATGACCAGGGTCTTCTTGGCGGTGCTCTTGCCGATGACGACCGTCGTGCCGTTGGTGCCCGTGCTGTTGGCCGGCTTGACGAGCTTGTCGTCCTTGGCCGCTTCCCAGTAGCCGGGCTTGTTGTTCTGGACGACCGCGTAGCCGATGCCGCCGGCTATCGCCAGGACGCCGACCACGGAGCAGGCGACGATGACCTGCCGCTTGACCTTGTCGCGCTTGGCCTGGCGCTCGCGCTCCTGCCGCAGCCGCTCGCGGGCGGCGGTCTTCGAGGCCTGGCTGTTCCGCTTGCTCATGGTGGTGTTCTCCATCAAGGGGACGCGCACACGTCGTGTGCGGGGATACGTGGGTCGGGACTGGTGGCGCTCAGATGCTGTGCGAGCGTGAGGCTCAGGCGGCAGCGGCCGAGCACGGCGGTCCACGCCGTCCCAGGGAGTGCACGAGGATCTCGTCGAGTACGGCGGCCGTACGGCGGCCCGGGCGCACCGGACGGGCCGGTTCCGGCGCCGACCGCACGGTCAGCGCGGCGGCCGCGAGCAGCAGCGGCCGGAAGGTCGTGGTGGCCACGGCCCGCAGCAGCTGGGCCAGGGCCCGCTCACCGCGGCGCAGCCAGGCGGCCGCGAGGAGGCCGACGCAGACGTGGGCGCCCAGCAGCAGCCAGGCGGTCTGCGGATGGGCGTGGGCGAGCAGGCCGCCGAGCCGGCCGGGGTCGGTGCCGGTCATCCGGGCCAGCGGTGAGCCGACGCGGGTGCCGTCACCGCAGAACACGTCCCAGCCGACCGAGCGCAGCGGACCCGCCACCGGGCCGCCCGCGGCGCCGTAGCAGACGTGCTGGCCGGTGGTGAAGACGGTGTCGGCGGCGAGCTCCAGTGGGATCAGCACGGCGGCGATCCGCCCGTAGCCGCGCTCCCGGCCGGCCAGCGCGTAGGAGAGCGCGAACACGGCGACGGCGACCGCCGCCACCGTGTTGAGCGGCAGGGGAGCCCGGGACAGCAGCACGTGCGACGCGGTGCTGAGCGTCACGACGAGTGCCGTGAACAGCGCCGCGCGGAGCGCTCGTAGCGGGGTCCCGGATATGTCCATAGCGTGGAGAGTGTGTCACGCGGGCCTGTAAGGGACCCCTAAAGAGTCCCTGTCAGCGGCCCTATCGTTATCGACAGCGGTATGGGGCCTGTCACAGGCCGGGGATACGGCCGTTGCGGAACAGGTCGACGAAGGTCTGGTGGTCGGCACGCGCGCGTGCGCCGTAGCTGTGCGCGAAGTCGACCAGGAGGCCCGCGAAGCCGTCCTCGTCGGCCGCGATCGCCGCGTCGATGGCCCGCTCGGTGGAGAAGGGCACCAGGGACTCGCCGGAGGTGTCGTCGGCCGCCGCGTGCATGGTGGCCGTGGCCCGGCCGAGGTCGGCGACGACCCCCGCGATCTCCTCCGGGTCGTCGATGTCGCCCCAGTCCAGGTCCACGGCGTACGGCGAGATCTCGGCGACGAGCTGGCCCGCGCCGCCCAGCTCGGTCCAGCCCAGCCACGGGTCGGCGTGCTGCTGGAGGGCGCGCTGGGAGATCACCGTGCGGTGGCCCTCGTGCTGGAAGTAGTCCCGGATCGCCGGGTCGGTGATGTGCCGGGAGACGGCCGGGGTCTGGGCCTGCTTGATGTAGATCACCACGTCGTTCTCCAGGGCGTCGGTATGCCCCTCGAGCAGGATGTTGTACGACGGCAGCCCGGCCGATCCGATGCCGATGCCCCGGCGGCCGACGACGTCCTTGACGCGGTAGGAGTCCGGACGGGCCAGGGATGCTTCCGGGAGGGTCTCCAGGTAGCCGTCGAAGGCCGCGAGCACCTTGTACCGGGTGGCGGCGTCCAGTTCGATGGAACCGCCGCCCGGCGCGAAGCGGCGCTCGAAGTCGCGGATCTCCGTCATCGACTCCAGGAGGCCGAAGCGGGTCAGCGAGCGGGCGTCGCGCAGCGCGTCCAGGAGTGGGCCCTGGGCGGTGTCCAGGGTGAAGGGCGGCACCTCGTCGCTCTTGGCGCCGGTGGCCAGGGCGTGGATCCGCTCGCGGTACGCGCCCGCGTACACCTCCACCAGCTCGGTGATCTGATCGTCGCCGAGCGCCTTGGCGTACCCGATCAGCGCGACGGAGGCGGCGAAGCGCTTGAGGTCCCAGGTGAAGGGGCCGACGTAGGCCTCGTCGAAGTCGTTGACGTTGAAGATCAGCCGGCCGTTGGCGTCCAGGTACGTGCCGAAGTTCTCCGCGTGCAGGTCGCCGTGGATCCACACGCGCGAGGTGCGCTCGTCCAGGTACGGGCCGCCCCTCTTCTCCGCGTCGAGGTCGTGGTAGAAGAGGCAGGCCGTACCGCGGTAGAACGCGAACGCCGAGGCCGCCATCTTCCGGAACTTCACGCGGAACGCTGCCGGATCGGCGGCCAGGAGCTCGCCGAAGGCGGTGTCGAAGACAGCGAGAATCTCCTCGCCGCGGTGCTCGTCGTTGAGCTGCGGAACCGACATCGCGGGGTGCCTCCTGGTACATCTGTACGACAGCGTTTCTGTCGTCTCTCCAACGGGCGGGCCCCGGGGAAAGTGCCCGCGACCCTCGTTGTGAAGGTACGCGGGGCGGGCCCCTGAGTGTCAGTGCAGAGGCATAGACTTCGACGCTGTCCCCCACCGTCCGCCCGCCTGTCGTCGAGTGTTTTCCATGGAGGCCATGCCGTGTCAAAGCCGCCGTTCACGCACCTGCACGTCCACACCCAGTACTCCCTGCTGGACGGTGCCGCGCGGCTCAAGGACATGTTCGACGCGTGCAACGAGATGGGCATGACCCACATCGCCATGTCCGACCACGGCAACCTGCACGGGGCGTACGACTTCTTCCACTCGGCGAAGAAGGCCGGGGTCACCCCGATCATCGGGATCGAGGCGTATGTCGCGCCCGAGTCCCGGCGCAACAAGCGCAAGATCCAGTGGGGCCAGCCGCACCAGAAGCGGGACGACGTCTCCGGTTCGGGTGGTTACACCCACAAGACGATCTGGGCGGCGAACAGGACCGGTCTGCACAACCTCTTCAAGCTCTCCTCGGACGCGTACGCCGAGGGCTGGCTGCAGAAGTGGCCCCGCATGGACAAGGAGACCATCTCCCAGTGGTCCGAGGGGCTCATCGCCTCCACCGGCTGTCCCTCCGGCGAGCTCCAGACGCGCCTGCGCCTGGGCCAGTTCGACGAGGCGCTGAAGTCCGCCGCCGAGTACCAGGACATCTTCGGCAAGGACCGCTACTTCCTGGAGCTGATGGACCACGGCATCGAGATCGAGCACCGGGTCCGCGACGGCCTCCTGGAGATCGGCAAGAAGCTCGGCATCCCCCCGCTGGTCACCAATGACTCGCACTACACGTACGCGCACGAGGCGACCGCCCACGACGCCCTGCTGTGCATCCAGACCGGCAAGAACCTCTCCGACCCGGACCGCTTCAAGTTCGACGGCACCGGCTACTACCTGAAGTCCACCGACGAGATGTACGCCGTCGACTCCTCGGACGCCTGGCAGGAAGGCTGCCGCAATACCCTCCTGGTGGCCGAACAGGTCGACACCGAGGGCATGTTCGAGGCCAAGAACCTCATGCCGAAGTTCGACATCCCCGAGGGCTACACCGAGGTCACCTGGTTCAAGGAGGAGGTCCGCCGCGGCATGGAGCGCCGCTTCCCGGGCGGCATCCCCGAGGACCGCCAGAAGCAGGCCGAGTACGAGATGGACGTCATCATCCAGATGGGGTTCCCGGGCTACTTCCTCGTGGTCGCCGACTTCATCATGTGGGCCAAGAACAACGGCATCGCGGTCGGCCCCGGCCGAGGCTCCGCGGCCGGTTCGATCGTCGCCTACGCCATGGGCATCACCGACCTCGACCCGATCCCGCACGGTCTGATCTTCGAGCGGTTCCTCAACCCCGAGCGCGTCTCCATGCCCGATGTCGACATCGACTTCGACGAGCGCAGGCGCGTCGAGGTGATCCGGTACGTGACCGAGAAGTACGGCGCCGACAAGGTCGCCATGATCGGCACCTACGGCAAGATCAAGGCGAAGAACGCGATCAAGGACTCCGCGCGCGTGCTGGGCTACCCGTACGCGATGGGCGACCGGCTCACCAAGGCGATGCCCGCCGACGTCCTCGGCAAGGGCATCGACCTGAACGGCATCACCGACCCCTCTCACCCGCGCTACAGCGAGGCCGGCGAGATCAGGTCGATGTACGAGAACGAACCGGACGTGAAGAAGGTCATCGACACCGCCAAGGGCGTCGAGGGCCTGGTCCGGCAGATGGGTGTGCACGCGGCCGGCGTGATCATGTCCAGCGAGCCCATCGTCGACCACGCCCCGATCTGGGTGCGCCACACCGACGGCGTGACCATCACGCAGTGGGACTACCCGCAGTGCGAGTCGCTCGGCCTGCTGAAGATGGACTTCCTGGGTCTGCGCAACCTCACGATCATGGACGACGCCATCAAGATGGTGAAGGCCAACAAGGGCATCGACCTGGAGATGCTCGCCCTGCCGCTGGACGACCCGAAGACCTTCGAACTGCTCTGCCGCGGTGACACCCTCGGTGTCTTCCAGTTCGACGGCGGCCCGATGCGCTCGCTGCTCCGCCAGATGCAGCCCGACAACTTCGAGGACATCTCCGCCGTCTCGGCCCTCTACCGGCCGGGCCCGATGGGCATGAACTCCCACATCAACTACGCCGAGCGCAAGAACGGCCGCCAGGAGATCACGCCGATCCACAAGGAGCTGGAGGAGCCGCTCCAGGAGGTTCTCGCGGTCACCTACGGCCTGATCGTCTACCAGGAGCAGGTGCAGAAGGCCGCCCAGATCATCGCCGGCTACTCGCTCGGCGAGGCCGACATCCTGCGCCGCGTCATGGGCAAGAAGAAGCCCGACGAACTGGCGAAGAACTTCACCATCTTCCAGGCCGGCGCCAAGAAGAACGGCTACAGCGACGAGGCGATCCAGGCCCTCTGGGACGTCCTGGTCCCCTTCGCCGGCTACGCGTTCAACAAGGCGCACTCCGCCGCGTACGGACTGGTCTCCTACTGGACCGCGTACCTCAAGGCCAACTACCCGGCCGAGTACATGGCCGCGCTGCTCACCTCGGTGAAGGACGACAAGGACAAGTCGGCCGTCTACCTGAACGAGTGCCGTCGTATGCGCATCAAGGTGCTCCCGCCGAACGTCAACGAGTCGGAGCACAACTTCGCCGCCCAGGGCGACGACGTCATCCTCTTCGGGCTCGAAGCCGTGCGCAACGTCGGTACCAACGTGGTCGAGTCGATCATCCGCAGCCGCAAGGCCAAGGGGAAGTACGCCTCCTTCCCCGACTACCTCGACAAGGTCGAGGCGGTCGCCTGCAACAAGCGCACCACGGAGTCGCTGATCAAGGCGGGCGCGTTCGACACGATGGGGCACACCCGCAAGGGCCTCACCGCGCACTTCGACTCGATGATCGACAACGTGGTCGCGGTCAAGCGCAAGGAGGCCGAGGGCCAGTTCGACCTCTTCGGCGGGATGGGCGAGGAGGACACCAGCGAGCCCGGCTTCGGGCTGGACGTGGAGTTCACCACCGAGGAGTGGGACAAGACCTATCTGCTCGCCCAGGAGCGGGAAATGCTCGGTCTGTACGTCTCCGACCACCCGCTCTTCGGCCTGGAGCACGTGCTGTCCGACAAGGCCGACGCGGGCATCGCCCAGCTCACCGGCGGTGAGCACGCCGACGGCGCGGTCGTCACCATCGGCGGCATCATCTCGGGCCTCCAGCGCAAGATGACCAAGCAGGGCAACGCCTGGGCGATCGCCACCGTCGAGGACCTCGCCGGCTCCATCGAGTGCATGTTCTTCCCGGCGACCTACCAGTTGGTGTCGACCCAACTCGTCGAGGACGCCGTGGTGTTCGTCAAGGGCCGCCTCGACAAGCGCGAGGACGTGCCCCGCCTCGTCGCGATGGAACTCCAGGTCCCCGACCTGTCCAACGCGGGCACCAACGCGCCCGTGATCCTCACCATCCCGGCGCTGAAGGTCACCCCGCCGATGGTCAGCAGGCTCGGTGAGATCCTCAGCCACCACAAGGGCGAGAGCGAGGTCCGCATCCGGCTCCAGGGGCCCAGCAAGACCACGGTCCTGCGGCTGGACCGGCACCGCGTGAAGCCGGACCCGGCCCTCTTCGGCGACCTGAAGGTGCTGCTCGGACCGTCCTGCCTGGCAGGCTGACCGGCCCGGGCGGCACGGACATGCGGAAGGGCGCACTCCTGACGGGGTGCGCCCTTCCGTGTACCCGGGTCTCAACAACCCTTTATGCACATGTCAGTTGTGGCCGAAGCTTTTCTGCCGCCCCTTGCGGGCGACATCGCCGGGCGTCACCTGCGTGGCGTGCTGCTCGGCCGGTGCGTCCATCGAGGACTGCTGCGGCTCCTGCCCGGCACGCTGGGACTGCGGCTGCTTGCGGTTCTGCTTCTTGTTCTTGGCCATGGGGATCTGCCTCCTGGGGAGTTCTAGGGGCCAGGGCCGGGATCAGATTCACATAGGCTGACAGGAGGCGCATTTCGGATAATTACCGTGTGTGACAGGGGATGTCGCCGGGCGATGCCCCGAAACGCCACGCCGAAGATCGAGTTCGGGCCGTTAAGCCCCGCGTGGTCGGGCAGACTCGAAGGAAGCCCGAAGCAAACCTCCCGGAAAGAGGGTGGATCGCGTGGACCGCTGCATCGTCCTGGTGGACGCCGGGTATCTGCTGGGGGCCGCCGCCAGTCTCCTTGCCGGGGAGCCCTCCCGTTCCCGTATCACCGTCGATCACGCCGCCCTCGTCCAGGGACTGCGCGACCGGGCCGAGTCCGACACGGAACGGCCCCTGCTGCGCATCTACTGGTTCGACGGCGCCCCCGACCGCGTCCCGCAGCCCGAGCACCGCAGACTGCGCGTGATGCCCCGGGTCACCGTCCGGCTGGGCGCCCTGACCCGCAGCGACGGACGCTGGGCCCAGAAGGGCGTGGACGCCGCCATGCACGCCGAGCTCACCGAGCTGGCCCGCAACCGCGCCTGCTCCGACATCGTGCTCGTCACCGGCGACGGGGACCTGCTGCCGGGCATGATGGCCGCCAAGGAGCACGGGGTCGCCGTACACCTGTGGGCCGTGCAGGCCGCGGACGGGGACTACAACCAGTCGGAGGACCTGGTCGCCGAGGCGGACGAGCGGCGGGTGCTGGACCGGGCCTGGATCACCAAGGCCGTCCGCGCGAAGGATGTCGGCGGGGTCTGCGCGCCGCCGCCCGTGCCGCGGCCCGAGATCGCCGCGATCCTCTCGGCGCCACTGCCCGAGTCCTCGCTCTCCCAGGCCCCCGAGCGGACATCCGAGGAGAGCGAGCACGCCCCGGCGGCCGACTCGGGGAACGGCACGCAGGAACGGGTGCCGGCGCCGAAGGGGGTGCCGACGCCCAAGGACCTCGCCGCGCTGCGGGCGCCCGGTGCCCAGCCCGCCCAGCACCCCGCGAGCGCGACCCTGCGCTGGTCCTCCGACAAGGGCTGGGTCGACCGGCCCGGCGGTGCCGGCGAGCCGCCCGAGGTCGCCTCCATGCCCACGCTCGCGCAGCTGACCACGGCGGAGCAGCGGTGGGCCGACCGGGAGGAGGACATCACCACGGTGGGCGGTGACCCGTTCGAGGTGGGGCAGGTCTTCGCGCGGCGGTGGATGGAGCGGCTGGGGGACCAGGCGCATCTGCAGCGGCTGTCCGGGATGTACCCGCGGGTGCCGCACCGGATCGACGGGGAACTGCTCAGGTACGCGGCCCGGTTCGGACTGCTCGCGCACAAGGACGACCAGATCGACGAGCACGACCGTTATGCGATCCGCGCCGGGTTCTGGCGGGAGATCGACGTGCGGACGGCGGCGGAGCACGCCCCCGCCGGGGAGTGAAGGGCACATACCGCGCCCCAAGGGCGAGCAAAGCTCCCCGACCCCGTAGTCTCGTCCTTTGTGAGTACGCGCGCTGCACCGGCACTTCGACACAGTGGGGATGTCGTGTGTGCGGTGCGCGGACTGACCAAGACCTATCCCGCGGTGCGCGGACGGCGCGGGACCCCGGCGACGCCCGAGGTGCGGGCCACCGACGACGTACGGCTGGACATCCGGCGCGGTGAGATCTTCGGGCTGCTCGGGCCGAACGGCGCCGGGAAGACCACGCTGGTACGGCAGCTCACCGGGCTGATGCGGCCCGACCGCGGCAGTGTCGAGATCCTCGGGCACGACATCGTGCGCCACCCGGACCGGGCCTCGCGGATCCTCGCCTACCTCGGCCAGGAGTCCACCGCCCTCGACGAGCTCACCGTCTCCCTCGCCGCCGAGACCACCGGCCGGCTGCGCGGTCTGGAGGCCAGGACGGCGCGGGCCGAGCGGGACGCCGTACTCGACGAGCTGGGGCTCACGCCGATCGCCGGGCGGCCGCTGAAGAAGCTGTCCGGCGGGCAGCGGCGGCTTGCGTGCCTCGCGTCGGCGCTCGTGGGAGAACGGCCGCTGCTCGTGCTCGACGAACCGACCACCGCGATGGACCCGGTGGCGCGGCGCGCGGTGTGGTCCGCCGTGGACCGGCGGCGGGCCGAGCGGGGGACCACCGTGCTGCTCGTCACCCACAACGTCATCGAGGCGGAGACGGTCCTGGACCGGGTCGCCGTCCTCGACCGGGGCCGCGTGATCGCCTGCGACACGCCTTCCGGGCTCAAGGAACAGGTGGCCGGAGAGGTCCGTGTCGACCTCGTGTGGCGCGAGGCGGCCCCGCTGCACGTCCCCGAGGTCGCCGCGCTCCAGGAGCGGGCCGTGGCCGCCGGGCGCCGCTGGACGCTGCGGCTCGCCCCCGAGGAGGCCCGCGCGGTCGTCGCCACCGTCACCGGCGGGGCCGCGTTCGCCGCCCTTGACGACTTCACGCTCGCCACGCCCAGCCTGGAGGACGTGTACCTCGCGCTGGGCGGGGCCGCGCAGCAGGGGCTGGTGAAGGCGTGAGCACACTGAGCGAAGAGGAGCAGAGCCACGTGAGTGCCGTACCCGCCGGGGCTCTGCCGGGCGGTGCCCTGACCGCCGAGGACACGGGCCGGGGCGCGGCGGCCGAGCTAGGGCCCCGCGCGAGGCTGTGGCCGTCGCTGGCGGCCGTGTACCGGGCACAGCTGTCCCGCGCCCGGGTCGCGCGCATCCCGCTGCTGTTCGTGGCGACCTTCCAGTCGATCGGGATCATGATCCTGATGCGTGGGGTCGTGGACGGCGGGGGCGAGGCGCAGTCCGTGGTCGCCGGGGCGTCCGTGCTGGTCGTGGCCTTCGTCGCGCTCAATCTGCTCGCGCAGTACTTCGGGCAGCTGCGGGCGAGCGGTGGGCTCGACCACTACGCCACCCTGCCGGTGCCGCCCGCCGCCGTGGTGCTCGGCGCAGCGGGCGCGTACGCCTCCTTCACCGTGCCCGGGACCGTGGTGACCGCGGTCTTCGGGTGCGTGCTGTTCGGGCTGCCGCTGGCGCATCTGTGGATCCTGGTGGCGGTGATCCCGCTGGCGGGCGCCGCTCTGGCGGGCCTCGGCGCCGCGCTCGGCCTGCTGGCGCCCCGGCCGGAGCTCGCGACTCTGCTCGGCCAGCTCGGGATGTCCGCCGCGCTGCTGCTGGGGGTGCTGCCCGCCGACCGGATGCCCGAGGCGGTGCGGTTCGCCCGGGATCTGCTGCCGTCGACCTACGGCGTCGAAGCGTTCGCCCGGACCTTCGGGCCGCATCCCGACTGGGCCTTCGTGCTCGGTGACCTCGCCGTGTGCGGGTGCGTGGGCGTGGTCTCGCTGGCCGTCGCCACCTGGGCCTATCGCCGGGCGGCCGTCCGGTGACGCGCCGCACAGGCGGGCCTGGCACGATGTCAGGGTGACCGCTCCGTTGACGCCTCCGCCGCCGCCGCACGAACCCTCCTCGCACGAACCGTCCTCGCACGACGCGTGGCAGGCCCCTGATGCAGGGTCCGCGGCCCCTGCCGAAGCCCCGTACGGGCAGGGCGGGCCCGGGATGAAGACCGAACTGATCGAGGGCGCGGTCATCCTGGTCGCCGTGGCGCTCGGCGGGGTGCTGCTCGGGGTGCTGTGGTGGTGGCTGGCGCCGCATGTGCCGCTGGTCGGGGACGTGGACGCACAGGGGAACTGGGTCGTCTATCTCAAGGACACCGAGGGGGAGCAGGCGGTGGGTGTCGACGGGACCCTCACTCTTCTGGCCCTTGCCTTCGGGTTGGTGAGCGCGCTCGTCGTGTTCCTGTGGCGGCGGCGGGGCGGGGTGCCGCTGGTGGTGGGGCTGGCTGTCGGGGGAGTGCTGGGATCCTTGCTCGCGTGGCGGGTCGGGACGTGGCTCGGGCCCACGTCGGATGTGATCGCCCATGCGAAGGCCGTGGGCAAGGGGGTCACGTTCTCCGCGCCGCTGAAGCTGGGAGCGAAGGGGGCGCTGCTGGCCTGGTCGTTCGCCGGGCTGGTCGTGCACCTGGGGCTCACGGCGTTGTTCGGGCCGCGGGATCCCGAGCCGGTGTACGGGGCGGGGGTTCCGGGGGACGGGTACGGGGCGCCTGTGCAGTAGGTTTTTCGCCCCCGCCGCCCCTACCCGTCCCATCCCCAGGGGCTGCCGCCCCTTCGGCCCCGTCTGGGGGCTACGCCCCCAGACCCCCCATCGGCCCTTGAGGGCCTCGTCCTCGAACGCCGGACGGGCTGGATGTACGGACCGGCGTAGAGAAGCTCCCTAGACCTACGCCGGGCGCCTGCCGTGGTTTGAGTGGCCCTTCTTGGTGCGCCATTTGCGTTTCCGTGTTTTCTTCGACATGCCCCTTCTGCTTAACCGAGGAAGAGGGGTCCGTCGAGGGGTCACGCGCGGGCGATCGGCGCCAGGACCGCGTCAGTGAGGTCGGCCAGGTCCTTCGGCGCGAGTTCCACCTCCAGGCCCCGGCGGCCGGCCGAGACGCAGATCGTGTCATGGGTGGAGGCGGAGGCGTCGAGGACCGTGGGGAGTTTCCTGCGCTGGCCCAGGGGGGAGATACCGCCCCGGACATAGCCCGTGGTGCGTTCCGCGTGGGCCGGGTCGGCCATCGCCGCTCGTTTGCCGCCCACTGCCGTCGCCAGGGCCTTCAGGTCCAGGGAGCCCGCCACCGGGACCACCGCCACCGTCAGGGCGCCGTCCACGTCCGCCACCAACGTCTTGAAGACGCGGTCCGGGGAGACTCCCATCGCCTCGGCCGCCTCCTCGCCGTAGGAGGGGTGGGCGGGGTCGTGGTCGTAGGCGTGCATCGTGAAGGGCACGCCCGCCGACGTCAGAGCCACCGTCGCGGGGGTGCCCCCCGGCTGCTGCTTCTTCGACTTCTTCGCCATCTGACGGGTTCCGGCCTCAGTTCAGACTCGTCCGGCCGAGCGTCAGGTCCGACGCCGGCAACGACGGAAGATTACGGATGATCGCCGTCTCCGCGCGCAGGAGTTTCAGTTCGTCGCGGAGGCGGGACGCGGTGTCGGGGGCCTGGAGCAGGCGCTGCTTGGTGGGGGTGTCCAGCACCACCGCGGCCGCCACCAGGTACGAGACCACCGACGGTTCGTCCGGGAGTTCCGTGCCCGACGACAGGGAGCGTTCCCTGGCTCCCGCCAGGCGCTTCTGGTACTGGTGGAAGGCCCGCAGGACGCCTTCCGCCAGGGGCCCGGACTCGTCGCCCGCCTCCTCCGGCAGCTCCTCCAGTTCGGCCGTCAGATACGGGCCCGAGGCGTCCACGGACAGCAGCCGGACCCGGGTCGTCCCCGTCGCCAGCACCTCGAACGTGCCGTCGGCCCGCTCCCGTACCGTCGCCGCGTCCGCCACACAGCCGACCGCGTGGAACGCCTTGACCGGGTCGTCACCGAAGCCGGCCGCGGGGCCGCCGTCGGGCACGGCCGTGCCGTCCGGCAGGCCGTTGGCGCTGGGCGCCACCTCATGGCCGTCGCGGATCGCCACGACGGCGAACCGGCGCGGTTCCTCCTCGGGGGTCTTGAGCAGTTCGCGCATCATGGCGCGATAGCGCTCCTCGAAGACGTTGAGAGGAAGCACGAGCCCCGGGAACAGCACGGTGTTCAGGGGGAAGAGCGGGAGCCGCACGGTGGTCACGGCGCCAAAGCCTAATGGCCCCAGGAGCGGACACGTCCCCCGTGCCCACTCCGTGGATGGATCAAGGCGTGCCGCCGGACCTCCTCACGCACCTCCAGGAAGCGGCCCAGCGGGTCCTCCGACTCCCGTCCCCACGGGAACGAGGTCGCGTACGGGCCGAGCAGGCGCAGCTGCTCCAGGGCGTCCGGCCAGCGGCCGAGGCGCACCAGGACGTACACCAGCTTGTTGCGGATCTCGGCGGGCCAGGGGTCGGCCGGCGCGAAGGTGGCGGACAGCTCGATCGCCCGGTCGGCCGCCGCGTCCAGCCGCTCGCGCGGCACCGCCTCGCCGCCGGTCCCGGTCAGGCAGGCGAGGGCCGCCCGCGCGGGCAGCGCCTGGATCAGGGAGCCGGGCGGGGCGTCCTGCGCGGCCCGGTCGGCGAAGTCGAAGCACTCGCGGTACGAGCCGCGCCAGGAGGCCGCCAGATAGCGCAGGGCGGCGACGTGGCAGCCGTAGTGCAGCGGGGCGCGCCTGAGGGCCGCCTCCCACAGCTCGCCGAAGTAGGTGTGCCCGGCCTGCGAGCCGCGCGCGTGGTCCAGCGCGATCCGCCACGGCACCGGGTCGCGGTCCTCGCCGCGCGCCGCGGCCGTGATCAGCGGGCTCACCTCGCGCAGCAGCTCCGCCCGGGCCGGTGACTCCCACACGCGGTCCACCCCGAGCTGGGCGGCGAGGAGCAGCTGGTCCGGGTCGTACGGAGCGTCGGCGCGCCAGGCGTCGTACCACTCGGGGCGCGAGCGGGCGAAGGCGGAGAGCCGTCGGACGTACCGGTCGCGCAGCTCCCAGGCGGCGCTCTCCCGGGTCGCGGAGAGCAGCTCGGCCGCGCGCCCGTACCCGCCCTGTCCGGCGGCGACCAGCGCGGGTGCGAGCCGGTCGTCGGGCGCGTCGAGCAGCACCTCGTCGTCGGCGGGCAGTCCGCCGGTGAGGAAGGGGGGCATCCGTGACGCGCGGATGAAGGGGGGCAGCAGAGCCATGGTGTCGACCATTGAAAGTCCGCTGGTCAAGGCTGCGCCAGTGCGAACGGGCAATTCGTGGAAAGTTGTACGCCGCGGAGTCAAGGGACGTTAAAAAGGTGACCGTTCAACAACTCTCTGACCAGCGGTCTCACCAGTCCTCACCGGTGCCTTGCCGAATTCTTCACATCGGCCGTCAGTTCCGCCGCAGCAGCCTTGTGGCCCCCGCCGCCACCGTCGTCGCCAGGACCCAGCCGAGGAGGACCATCGCCGCCGCCAGCCACTGCCAGCCGCCGCGCAACTGCCAGAACCCGACCTGCCCCAGGTCGATCACCGGCAGCAGCAGGTCCAGTGCGAAGAGGGCGGGGTTCCAGGCCGGGTGGTCGCCGCCCTTGAGTGGCGGATGGCTCGCGTGTGCGAACGCCATGGAGCTCGCCGCCCACAGCACGGCCATCCATACGGCGGCCCGCCCGGGCCGGTACCCGTAGGCGACCGTCCAGTCCTGCACGTATCCCCACAGCTTGGCGGCCGGCGGCAGGCTCTCGCGACGCCGGCGCTGCTTGGCGAGCAGCACCTCGCGCGCGTCCTCGTCCTCGCCGCCGGCCCGCAGGACGGCGGCGAGCCTCTCGTACGGCTCCGGGTTGTACTCGGCGGTCGCGGCCGCGACCCACTCCAGCCGCTCGGCGAGCGGGAAGGGGCCGTGCGGCACGAGGTTCTCGTAGGTGAAGCCGCCCATGTGCAGATTGCCGGGCCCCGGCCAGGCGGTCGCCCGGTCCACGAGGTTGCCGACCCGCGCGCCCGACAGCACCACCTTGCCGCGCTGCGGCTTCTCGCCGAGGAAGCGCAGCTCAGGCGCCTGGATGCGGCGCAGTGACAGCTCCTGCTCGTCGGTGAAGACGAAGCGGGCCCGCTCCAGGTCCACGGCGTCCCCGAAGCGCCCGTCGTCCAGCCGTACCCCGCCCTGGCACTCGAAGCGCTGGATCCGCGTCCCGCGCGCGGGAGTCGCCCCGCTCAGCATGGAGGCGCCGACGCCCGCCGGGGTCAGGTACAGCGTGCGCTCGACGGTCAGCTGGGGGGCGTTCAGCGCGAGCCGGCTGTACGGGTTGTTCAGCCGGGCGCCGCGCAGGCTCAGCGAGACGCCGATCGTCGCGCTGCGCAGGCTCAGCTCGCCGTGCGACTCCAGGAGCTCGGCCTGGAGGTCCTGGCCCACGGTCATGCCGTCGGCGGCGATCGAACGGCCGCTGCGGTCGCGGTAGACGATCGCCTGGTTCATCAGCAGGTCCGTGCCGATGTGCGCGTCGGTCAGCCGTACGCCGTTGTGGAACCGGCAGCGCGGCAGATGCAGATCGCCCTCCGTGTGCACCCGGGCGGCCTCCAGGCGCGGGACCGAGCAGTTGACGAACCGCGCGGTGGTGAAACGGGCCTCCGGCAGCAGGATCTCCCGTTCGAAACGGCAGCCCTTCATCTCCAGGTACGGCACCACCGTGCCGCCCGCGAGGTCCAGGGTGCCGCTGATCTGCACGCCGGTGAGCTTCAAGGACGACACCCGGCCCGCGAGCGCGGGCGGACCGTCCAGGAGCAGCCAGCACACGATCCGCGCGCGTACCGTCCGCTCGGGGCCCCAGGGGTGCCCGCCGTGCGGATCGTCGACGACGGTGTCGCCGCTGCTCAGGTCGTACACGGTGCCGTTGCGGAAGGCCTGCCACATGCCGGCCTCGGCGGCGGTGAGATCGTCCGGCAGGTCTCCGTCGCGGATGCCCCGGATGCCGGCCCCCTCGGTCACGGTTCTTCCAGCTCCTTGCGGCTCGTGCGATTCGTACAACCGTTCATGCCCGCTGAGTAACCCCTCGAACGCTAGACGTGAAGGGGATCTTCCGGGTTCCGTATCAGCCATTGGAATGGGCGAACGGCCGCTGACGAGGGTCTGAGAGAATTGGCTACGTGATCTCCCGAATCGATCTGCGCGGCGACGCCCTCCCCGAGGGCCCCGCCCTGCGCGACCTGCTGCCCCGAGCCGACTTCGACGTCTCGGCCGCCCTGGAGAAGGTGCGTCCGATCTGCGAGGCCGTGCATCATCGGGGAGACGCGGCGCTGATCGACTTCGCCGAGAAGTTCGACGGAGTGCGACTGGAGTCGGTACGGGTGCCGGCCGCCGCTCTGGACAAGGCGCTCGAAGAGCTCGACCCCGCCGTGCGGGCGGCCCTGGAGGAGTCCATCCGCCGCGCCCGTCTCGTCCACCGCGAACAGCGCCGTACGAACCGCACGACCCAGGTCGTGCCCGGCGGCAGCGTGACCGAGAAGTGGGTGCCGGTCGACCGGGTCGGGCTGTACGCGCCCGGCGGGCGGTCGGTCTACCCGTCCTCCGTGATCATGAACGTGGTGCCCGCGCAGGAGGCGGGAGTGGAGTCCATCGCGCTCGCCTCGCCCGCCCAGGCCGAGTTCGGCGGCCTCCCGCACCCGACGATCCTCGCCGCGTGCGCGCTGCTCGGCATCGACGAGGTCTATGCCGCCGGTGGCGCGACCGCCGTCGCGATGTTCGCGTACGGCACCGAGTCGTGCCCGCCCGCCAACATGGTCACCGGCCCCGGCAACATCTGGGTCGCCGCCGCCAAGCGCTACTTCACCGGCAAGATCGGCATCGACGCCGAGGCCGGCCCGACCGAGATCGCGGTCCTGGCGGACTCCTCCGCCGACCCGGTGCACGTGGCGTCGGACCTGATCAGCCAGGCCGAGCACGACCCGCTGGCCGCGGCCGTCCTGGTCACCGACTCCGTCGAACTCGCGGACGCCGTCGAGAAGGAGCTGGAGCCGCAGGTCGCGGCCACCAAGCACGTCGAGGACCGGATCGTGCCCGCCCTGAAGGGCAGGCAGTCCGCGATCGTCCTCGTCGACGGCATCGACGAGGGCCTCAGGGTCGTCGACGCGTACGGCGCCGAGCACCTGGAGATCCAGACCGCCGACGCCGCCGCGGTGGCCGACCGGGTGCGCAACGCCGGTGCGATCTTCATCGGGCCCTGGGCGCCGGTCTCGCTCGGCGACTACTGCGCCGGGTCCAATCACGTGCTCCCGACCGGTGGCTGTGCCTGCCACTCCTCCGGGCTGTCCGTGCAGTCCTTCCTCCGCGGCATCCACATCGTCGACTACACGCAGGACGCGCTCGCGGACGTGGCGCACCACGTGGTGACGCTGGCGGAGGCGGAGGACCTGCCCGCCCACGGGGCGGCGATCAAGGCCCGGTTCGGGTGGAAGGTGCCGACGAGCAAGTGAACTTCGGAATCGACGATCTCCCCGTACGGGACGAGCTGCGCGGCAAGTCCCCCTATGGCGCGCCCCAGTTGGACGTCCCCGTACGGCTGAACACCAACGAGAACCCCTATCCGCTGCCCGAGCCGCTGGTCGAGCGCATCGCCGAGCGCGTCCGCGAGGCGGCCCGCGACCTCAACCGCTACCCGGACCGGGACGCCGTCGAGCTGCGGACCCGGCTCGCCCAGTACCTGAGCGACACGTCCGGGCACCAGGTCGGCCTCGCCAACGTCTGGGCGGCGAACGGCTCCAACGAGGTCATCCAGCAGCTGCTCCAGACCTTCGGCGGACCGGGCCGTACGGCGATCGGCTTCGAGCCGTCGTACTCGATGCACGCCCTCATCGCGCGCGGTACCGGGACAGGCTGGATCTCGGGCCCCCGCAACGAGGACTTCACCATCGACGTCGGGATCGCCGTAGAGGCGATCGCCTCCCACAGGCCGGACGTCGTCTTCATCACCACCCCCAACAACCCCACCGGCAACGCGGTCCCGCCCGAGACGGTCCTCGCGCTGTACGAGGCCGCGCAGGCCGCCAAGCCCTCGATGGTCGTGGTCGACGAGGCGTACATCGAGTTCAGCCACGGCGACTCGCTGCTGCCGCTCATCGAAGGGCGGCCGAATCTCGTCGTCTCCCGGACGATGTCGAAGGCGTTCGGAGCGGCGGGCCTGCGCCTCGGCTACCTCGCCGCGCACCCGGCGGTCGTGGACGCCGTCCAGCTCGTACGGCTGCCCTACCACCTGTCGGCCGTCACCCAGGCGACCGCCCTCGCTGCCCTGGAGCACACCGAGACGCTGCTCAAGTACGTCGAGCAGCTGAAGGCCGAGCGGGACCGGCTGGTGAGCGAGCTGCGCGCGATCGGCTTCGAGGTCGTGGAGTCGGACGCGAACTTCGTGCAGTTCGGGCGGTTCGACGGCCCCGGCGGTTCGCACGCGGCCTGGCAGAAGATCCTCGACCGGGGTGTCCTGGTCCGGGACAACGGCATCCCGGGGTGGCTGCGGGTCAGCGCCGGAACCCCGGAGGAGAACGACGCGTTCCTCGACGCGGTACGTGGACTGAAGAAGGAGCAGAGCACATGAGCCGCGTAGGACGCGTGGAGCGGGTCACCAAGGAGACCTCGGTGCTCGTCGAGATCGATCTCGACGGGTCCGGCAAGGTCGAGGTGTCGACGGGCGTCGGCTTCTACGACCACATGCTCGACCAGCTCGGCCGTCACGGTCTGTTCGACCTGACCGTGAAGACCGAGGGCGATCTGCACATCGACTCGCACCACACCATCGAGGACACCGCCCTCGCGCTCGGCGCCGCCTTCAAGCAGGCGCTCGGCGACAAGGTCGGCATCTACCGCTTCGGCAACTGCACCGTCCCGCTGGACGAGTCCCTCGCCCAGGTCACCGTCGACCTCTCCGGCCGCCCCTACCTCGTGCACACCGAGCCCGAGAACATGGCGCCGATGATCGGTGAGTACGACACCACGATGACCCGGCACATCCTGGAGTCGTTCGTGGCCCAGGCGCAGATCGCCCTGCACGTGCACGTGCCGTACGGGCGCAACGCGCACCACATCGTGGAGTGCCAGTTCAAGGCGCTGGCCCGGGCCCTGCGCTACGCCTCCGAGCGCGACCCGCGCGCGGCGGGCATCCTCCCCTCCACGAAGGGCGCGCTGTGACCGGCCTCTCGACCCTGCTGATCGTCGTCGGCCTCTTCCTGGCCGGCGGCATCTACTCCTTCGTCAAGCAGCAGATGCCCAAGGGCCTGATCGTGCTGCTCTCCATCGCCGCCGGGATGTGTCTCGTCGCCGGTGTCATGAGGCTGGAGGTGTGGAATTGAGCGGCTCCAAGCGAGTGGTCGTCTTCGACTACGGCTTCGGCAACGTGAGGTCCGCCGAGCGCGCCCTCGCGCGCGCGGGCGCCGATGTCGAGATAACGCGCGACTACGACAAGGCCATGAACGCCGACGGCCTGCTGGTGCCGGGCGTGGGCGCCTTCGCCGCCTGCATGAAGGGCCTGCACGAGGCGCGCGGTGACTGGATCATCGACCGCCGGCTGTCCGGCGGGCGCCCCGTCATGGGCATCTGCGTCGGCATGCAGATCCTCTTCGCGCGCGGCATAGAGCACGGTGTGGAGACCGAGGGCCTCGACGAGTGGCCCGGTGCGGTCGAGCCGCTGAAGGCCGACATCGTGCCCCACATGGGCTGGAACACCGTCGACGCGCCGGCCGGCTCCCAGCTGTTCGCCGGCCTGGACGCCGACGCCCGCTTCTACTTCGTGCACTCCTACGCCGTCCACGACTGGTCGCTGGAGACGCTCAACAAGACGATGGCCGCGCCCAAGGTCACCTGGTCGACCCACGGCGAGCCCTTCGTGGCCGCCGTGGAGAACGGCGCCCTGTGGGCCACGCAGTTCCACCCCGAGAAGTCCGGCGACGCCGGTGCGCAGCTGCTGAACAACTGGATCGGAACCCTCTGATGCCCTCGAAGCTTGTACTCCTTCCCGCCGTGGACGTCCGCGACGGCCAGGCGGTCCGGCTCGTGCACGGCGAGTCCGGCACGGAGACCTCCTACGGCTCCCCTCTGGAGGCCGCGCTGTCCTGGCAGCGGGCGGGCGCCGAGTGGCTGCACCTGGTCGACCTGGACGCGGCGTTCGGCACCGGCGACAACCGGGAGCTGGTCCGCCAGGTCACCGAGGCGATGGACATCAAGGTGGAGCTGTCCGGCGGCATCCGCGACGACGCCTCGCTGGCCGCCGCGCTCGCCACCGGCTGCACCCGGGTGAACCTCGGCACGGCCGCCCTGGAGAGCCCGGAGTGGGTCGCCAAGGTCATCGCCGAGCACGGCGACAAGATCGCGGTGGGCCTCGACGTACGCGGTACGACCCTCAAGGGCCGCGGCTGGACCAGCGAGGGCGGCGACCTGTACGAGGCGCTGGAGCGGCTCGACAAGGAGGGCTGCGCGCGGTACGTCGTCACCGACATCGCCAAGGACGGCACGCTCCAGGGCCCGAACCTGGAGCTGCTGCGCAACGTCTGCGCCGCGACCGACCGCCCGGTGGTGGCCTCCGGCGGGGTGTCCTCGCTGGACGACCTGCGGGCCATCGCCGAGCTGGTGCCTCTCGGTGTCGAGGGCTCCATCGTAGGGAAGGCGCTGTACGCGAAGGCGTTCACCCTCGAAGAAGCCTTGGAGGCGGTGGCTCAGTGAGCGATCTGCGACGCGTCACGACCGGTGCGCCCTGGGAGGACACCTTCGGGTACTCCCGCGCGGTGGAACTCCCGAACGGCCTGGTGCTGGTCTCCGGCTGCACCTCGGTGGTGGACGGCGAGATCGCCGCGGGCGATCCGTACGAGCAGACGGTCAACTCCTTCAACGTCGCGTTCGCGGCGCTGAAGGAGCTCGGACTCGGCCGGGACGACGTGGTGCGGACACGCCTGTACATCACCCACGCGCGGGACGTGGACGAGGTCGGACGCGCTCACAAGGAGCTGTTCGACACCGTCCGGCCCGCCGCATCCCTGATCATCGTCTCCGGCTTCGTGGACCCCAGCCTGGTCGTCGAGGTCGAGGTGGAGGCGTTCCGAGGAGACACCCCAGCATGACCCTCGCCGTACGAGTCATCCCCTGCCTGGACGTGGACAACGGCCGGGTCGTCAAGGGCGTCAACTTCCAGAACCTGCGCGACGCGGGCGACCCCGTCGAGATGGCCAAGGTCTACGACGCCGAGGGCGCCGACGAGCTGACGTTCCTGGACATCACCGCCTCCTCCGGCAACCGCGAGACGACCTACGACGTGGTGCGCCGCACCGCCGAGCAGGTGTTCATCCCGCTGACGGTCGGCGGCGGGGTCCGCACGGCCGAGGACGTCGACAAGCTGCTGCGGGCCGGGGCGGACAAGGTGGGCGTGAACACCGCGGCCATCGCCCGCCCCGACCTGATCCGCGAGATCGCCGAGCGGTTCGGCCGGCAGGTACTGGTGCTGTCGGTGGACGCGCGGCGCACCGAGTCGGGTTCCTTCGAGGTGACCACGCACGGCGGCCGCAAGGGCACCGGCATCGACGCCGTCGAGTGGGCGCACCGGGCCGCCGAACTGGGCGCCGGTGAGATCCTGCTCAACTCCATGGACGCCGACGGCACCAAGGACGGCTACGACCTGGAGATGATCGAGGCCGTCCGCAAGCACGTGAGCGTCCCGCTGATCGCCTCCGGCGGCGCGGGCACACTGGACCACTTCCCGCCGGCCATCGGCGCGGGCGCGGACGCGGTACTGGCGGCCTCGGTGTTCCACTTCGGTGATCTGCGGATCGGCGAGGTGAAGGAGACGCTGCGGGGAGCGGGACACCACGTGCGGTAGCCGGGCTTCCGAGCCCCGGTCATCCGGTGACCGGGGCTCCTCCACCGGGCCCGGGGCCCCTCAGATCCCGAGTTCCTTCGCCTCGTGCAGCTTGGCGATCGCCTCCTTGTCGCCGTCCAGCTCCACCTTGGCCGCGCTCTGCCGGCCGTAGAGGAACAGCAGCAGCTCCGAGGGCTCGCCGGTCACGGTCACGACCGGTGTGCCGCGGTGGGCGACCGCCGTCTGGCCGTCCGGGCGGCGCAGCACCAGGCCGGTGGGGACGCTGCGGCCCATCAGCCGGGCGGTGCGCTCCAGACGGGACCACAGGGTGTCCTGGAAGACGGAGTCCAGCTCGCGCGGCGTCCAGTCGGGGCGGGCCCGGCGGACGTCCTCGGTGTGGACGTAGAACTCCGCCGTGTTCGACAGCTCCTCGACCTGCTTGAGCTGGAACGGCGAGAAGCGCGGTGGGCCCGTACGAATGAGCTGGATCAGCTCTTCGTAGGGCTTTTCGGAGAACTCGGTCATCACCCGGTCCAGGCGGGACGCGAGCTGCTTGATCAGCAGACCGCCGGCGGCGTCGGGACGGCGCTCGCGCACCACCACGTGCGCCGCGAGATCACGGGTGAGCCAGCCCTCGCAGAGGGTGGGGGCCTCCGGGCCCTCGGCCTCCAACAGGTCGGCGAGGAGAAGTCGTTCACGCTTGGCGAAAGTCGACATGCAGTCAGCCTACGACCGCCTCGCGGGTCCGCCCACCCGTCTCCCGGCCACCGTCCCTCACCGAGGCGCTTCGCGCCGCCCTTTTCCAATCAGTGGACACCCCACGGTCACTGTCCGTGGCGCGCGGCACAATGGCACCCATGACCAGCACGCCCCAGCCCAGCAGCCTCGACCCCGAGATCGCCGCGCGCCTCAAGCGCAGCGCCGACGGGCTCGTCCCCGCCATCGCCCAGCAGTACGACACCGGTGAGGTGCTCATGCTCGGCTGGATGGACGACGAGGCGCTGCACCGCACGCTGACCACCGGCCGCTGCACCTACTGGTCGCGCAGCCGCCGGGAGTACTGGGTCAAGGGCGACACCTCCGGCCACTTCCAGTGGGTCAAGTCCGTCGCCCTGGACTGCGACGCCGACACCGTGCTGGTCAAGGTCGACCAGGTCGGCGCCGCCTGCCACACCGGCGCGCGGACCTGCTTCGACGAGGACGTCCTCCTCAAGGACGGCGCCGGTTCCGGTACCGCCGCCTCGGATCAGTAAGGTCAGCCGCCATGGACCTCGAGACCTTCCGCAAGCTGGCCACCGACCGCCGTGTCATCCCCGTCACGCGCAAGCTCCTGGCCGACGGCGACACCCCGGTCGCCCTCTACCGCAAGCTCGCCGCCGAGCGCCCCGGCACCTTCCTGCTGGAGTCCGCGGAGAACGGCCGCTCGTGGTCCCGCTACTCCTTCGTGGGCGTGCGCTCCGCCGCGACCCTGACCGCGCGCGACGGCCAGGCCCACTGGCTCGGCACCCCACCGGTCGGCGTCCCCGTCGACGGCGACCCGCTGGCCGCCCTGCGCGCCACCATCGAGGCCCTGCACACCCCGCACCAGGAGGGCCTGCCGCCCTTCACCGGCGGCATGGTCGGCTACCTCGGCTACGACATCGTCCGCCGCCTGGAGAAGATCGGCCCGGGGGAGCGGGACGACCTCAACCTGCCCGAGCTGACCATGCTGCTCACCAGCGACCTCGCCGTCATGGACCACTGGGAGGGCTCGGTCCTGCTGATCGCCAACGCGATCAACCACAACGACCTCGACACCGGCGTCGACGAGGCCCACGCGGACGCAGTGGCCCGCCTGGACGCCATGGAGGCGGACCTGTCCCGCGCGGTGGCCCAGCCCCCGGCGGTCCTCCCGCCCTCTGAGCTGCCCGAGTACACCGCGCTCTGGGGCGGCCCCGACTTCCAGGAGGCCGTAGAGGACATCAAGGAGCGTATCCGGGCCGGCGAGGCCTTCCAGGTCGTCCCCTCGCAGCGCTTCGAGACGCCGTGCACGGCAAGCGCGCTGGACGTCTACCGGGTCCTGCGGGCCACGAACCCTTCCCCGTACATGTACCTGTTCCGCTTCGACGGCTTCGACGTCGTGGGCTCGTCCCCCGAGGCCCTGGTCAAGGTCGAGGACGGGCACGCGATGGTGCACCCCATCGCCGGCACCCGGTGGCGGGGGGCGACCCCGCAGGAGGACCAGGCCCTCGCCGACGAACTGCTCGCCGACCCGAAGGAGCGCGCCGAGCACCTGATGCTGGTGGACCTCGGCCGCAACGACCTGGGGCGCGTCTGCGAGCCGGGCTCGGTCGAGGTCGTCGACTTCATGTCCGTCGAGCGGTACTCCCACGTGATGCACATCGTCTCCACGGTCACCGGCAAGGTCGCGCCGGGCCGGACCGCCTTCGACGTCCTGACCGCCTGCTTCCCCGCGGGCACCCTCTCCGGCGCCCCCAAGCCCCGCGCTATGCAGATCATCGACGAACTCGAGCCGTCCCGGCGCGGGTTGTACGGCGGCTGCGTCGGCTACCTCGACTTCGCGGGCGACTCCGACACCGCGATCGCCATCCGCACCGCGCTGCTGAGGGACGGCACCGCCTACGTCCAGGCCGGCGCGGGCATCGTCGCCGACTCCGACCCGGTCGCCGAGGACACCGAGTGCCGCAACAAGGCCGCGGCGGTCCTGCGGGCGGTCCACACGGCGAACCGGCTCGGCACATAGGGTTCTTCGGCGCCGAATGGGGCGCTTCTCACGGAACCCCGGGTCACCGTTCGCCCGGGGTTCGGGTGATAGTGGGGTACGTGACTGCCGTACCGCACTCCCGTTCCGAAGCCGCCGGACCCGCCAGGGCCGGACGTCTGAGTCTCGCCGTCGCCCTGTTGTGCGGCGCGCTCGGCGCCGCCGTGGCGCTGCTGGCCACCCGCCAGCAGTGGGCCGAGGGCACCGCGACCGTGGCCGGTGGCGCCTTTCCCCTGACCGCCAAGGGCAGTGACGTCACGGGCGTCCCCGCCGCCCTGGCCATAGTCGGCCTCGCCGCGCTCGTCGCCGTCTTCGCCGTCCGCAAGGCGGGGCGGCTCCTGGTCGCCGCACTGCTCGCGCTCTCCGGCGCGGGGATCGTCGTGGCGGCGCTGATCGGCGCCGGTGACTCGTCCGCGCTGGACGAGCAGGCGGCGAAGGCCTCCGGCGACACCTCTGCGACGGTCGCCACCCTCTCGCACACCGCCTGGCCGTATGTCGCCGTGGTGGCAGGTGCGCTGATTCTGCTCGCAGGGTTGCTGGCTCTTCGGTACGGGCGGCTGTGGCCTGCGATGTCGGGGCGGTACGAGCGGGACGGGGCGCCGCGGGTGCGGCGCAAGGCCGCCGTGGTGGATCCCGACCGGCCCGAGGACATCTGGAAGGCGCTCGATCGCGGGGAAGATCCCACGGGGGCGTAGCGGGCGGATTCCGGCTCCGGGCCGGTGGGGGCTTGTCGCGCCCGCGCGGCGGCAGCCGCAAGTCGATACAGCCCCGCGCCCCTGCGGGGCACGTCCAGGTGACCCCCGAACACGTCGCGCCCGTGCGTGCGGAACAATGGACCCCGAGCGTCCGGCTCAGTCACGTACTTCAGCACCTAGGAGCAATCAATGGCGGGCAGCAGCCACGGTCACACCCCGGCCGCCTGGACCGGTGTCACCATCGCCTTCATCGGTTTCTGCGTCGCGGGCGCCTTCATGGTGATGGCCCAGCCGGCGGGCTTCTGGGCCGGTATGGCGATCGTGGTCATCGGCGGTGTCATCGGCTGGATCATGAGCGCGATGGGGATGGGCATGCCCAAGGACGCCCACAAGCCGCTCGCCACCGCACAGCCGGAGTCGGCGGACGCCAAGAGCTGACACGCGCACCTCGTGAAGGGGCGGCCCGGCGAAAGTGCCGGGGCCGCCCCTCACGCGTTCGACGGGAGGGCGGGGGACAATGCCGGACGTGAACGCCGACACTCAGCACGTGCTGCCCCGGACCGGCCTGCCGGGTCGCCTGGCCGTCCCGGGCGGCCTCCTCGCGGCCGTCGCCGGAGCCTTCGCGTACGTCGGGACCGTGGACCCCAACCAGCCCGGCCACTACCCCGTCTGCCCGCTCTACCGGATCACCGGCCTGTACTGCCCCGGCTGCGGTGGCCTGCGCAGCGCCCACGCGTTCATCCACGGTGACTTCCTGGGCGCCCTCCAGGACAACGCCATGGCCGTGGCGGGCTATCTGGGCTTCGCCGTGCTGTGGACCGTCTGGGTGGTCCGCGCGGCCCGCGGTCGGCCGCTGAACCTCGGACTCGGGCCGGTGCACCTGTGGACTGTGGGGGCATTGCTGCTGGTCTTCACGGTTGTCCGGAACCTGCCGTTCGGTGGCTGGCTACATCCTTGATCAACCCGCGAACGTCCAGGTAGTGGGACCGGCGTCAACCGGATGTGAGGCCTACGCCCTCCTGCGGATACCATCGCAGTGACCACTTGTTTCCATCAGTCGCTGGAACTGCCAACCGTCTGGAAGGGGGCCGCTCGCGTGAGTGTGCTCGACGAGATCATCGACGGAGTCCGTGCCGACCTCGCGGAACGGCAGGCGCGCGTCAGCCTCGACGAGCTCAAGGAGCGCGCGGCGAAGGCTCCCGCGGCCAAGGACGGCGTGGCCGCCCTGCGGGGCGACGGCGTCAAGGTCATCTGCGAGGTCAAGCGCTCCAGCCCCTCCAAGGGCGCGCTGGCCGCGATCGCCGACCCGGCGGGCCTCGCCGCCGACTACGAGGCGGGCGGCGCGGCCGTCATCTCCGTCCTCACCGAACAGCGCCGCTTCGGCGGCTCGCTGGCCGACCTGGAGGCCGTCCGCGCGCGCGTGGACATCCCGGTCCTGCGCAAGGACTTCATCGTCACGTCGTACCAGCTCTGGGAGGCCCGGGCCTACGGCGCCGACCTCGCGCTGCTCATCGTCGCGGCCCTGGAGCAGCCCGCCCTGGAGTCCCTGATCGAGCGCGCCGAGTCCATCGGGCTCACCCCGCTCGTCGAGGTCCACGACGAGGACGAGGTCGAGCGCGCGGTGGACGCCGGAGCGAAGATCATCGGCGTCAACGCGCGTAACCTCAAGACCCTCGAGGTCGACCGCGGCACGTTCGAGCGCATCGCCCCCGAGATCCCCTCCCACCTGGTCAAGATCGCCGAGTCCGGCGTCCGCGGCCCGCACGACCTGATCGCCTACGCCAACGCCGGCGCCGACGCGGTCCTGGTGGGCGAGTCCCTGGTGACGGGGAAGGACCCGAAGACGGCGGTCTCCGACCTGGTGGCGGCGGGCGAGCACCCGGCTCTGCGCCACGGGCGCGGATGATCACCGGCTAGAGTTGGCGCGATGACTGTCACCATGACCACCGCGGACCGGCACGCGCGCCTCGCGCGAGGTTGCCGTCCCCGCGGCTGCCGTGCCCCGGCCCGCAGGGTGCACGGCCGCCGGGTGCGGTACGTCATCGGTGACGAGCCCGGGCAGGTCAACGGCCGTCGATGGCAGCGCGCCCTTTAGGGGCGCGGGGAACTGCGCGACAAGCCACACACGGCCCGCAGCCATCAGACGAACCCCGCCCCCACGGCGATTAGTGCATCACCACACACACTCACCGTGAGGTCCAGCCATGCCCAGCGAGTTCTTCATCCCCGACCCCGAGGGTCAGATCCCCAGCGCCGAAGGCTACTTCGGCGCGTTCGGCGGCAAGTTCATCCCGGAGGCCCTCGTCGCCGCCGTGGACGAGGTCGCCGTCGAGTACGACAAGGCCAAGCACGACCCGGAGTTCGCCCGCGAACTCGACGACCTGCTCGTGAACTACACGGGCCGCCCCTCGGCGCTCACCGAGGTGCCGAGGTTCGCCGAGCACGCCGGTGGCGCCACGATCTTCCTGAAGCGGGAAGACCTCAACCACACCGGCTCCCACAAGATCAACAACGTCCTCGGTCAGGCCCTGCTCACCAAGCGCATGGGCAAGACCCGGGTGATCGCCGAGACCGGCGCCGGCCAGCACGGCGTCGCCACGGCCACCGCCTGCGCGCTCTTCGGTCTCGAGTGCACCATCTACATGGGCGAGATCGACACCCAGCGCCAGGCCCTCAACGTGGCCCGGATGCGCATGCTCGGCGCCGAGGTCATCGCCGTGAAGTCCGGCAGCCGCACGCTGAAGGACGCCATCAACGAGGCCTTCCGCGACTGGGTCGCCAACGTCGACCGCACCCACTACCTCTTCGGCACGGTCGCCGGCCCCCACCCCTTCCCGGCCATGGTCCGCGACTTCCACCGGGTCATCGGCGTCGAGGCCCGCCGCCAGCTGCTGGAGCGGGCCGGCCGGCTGCCCGACGCGGCCATCGCCTGCGTCGGCGGCGGCTCCAACGCCATCGGCCTCTTCCACGCCTTCATCCCCGACACGGACGTACGCCTCATCGGCTGCGAGCCCGCCGGGCACGGCGTGGAGACCGGCGAGCACGCGGCGACCCTCACCGCGGGCGAGCCCGGCATCCTGCACGGCTCCCGCTCCTACGTCCTCCAGGACGAGGAGGGCCAGATCACCGAGCCCTACTCCATCTCGGCCGGTCTGGACTACCCGGGCATCGGCCCCGAGCACTCCTACCTCAAGGACTCCGGCCGCGGCGAGTACCGCGCGGTCACCGACGACGCGGCCATGCAGGCGCTGCGCCTGCTGTCGCGCACCGAGGGCATCATCCCGGCCATCGAGAGCGCCCACGCGCTGGCCGGTGCCCTGGAGGTCGGCAAGGAGCTCGGCAGGGACGGGCTGATCGTCGTCAACCTGTCGGGCCGCGGCGACAAGGACATGGACACGGCCGCACGCTACTTCGGCCTGTACGACACCGACGCCGAGGTCGCGGCGGACGAGGCCGGTACCGGCGCGGAGATCGAGGGGGACGCCAAGTGAGCGGGAACATTCAGCTGCTGTCGGACACCCTCGCCGCCGCCAAGGCCGAGGGCCGGTCCGCGCTCATCGCCTACCTCCCGGCCGGGTTCCCGACCGTGGACGGCGGCATCGAGGCGATCAAGGCCGCCTTCGACGGCGGCGCGGACGTCGTCGAGGTGGGTCTGCCGCACAGCGACCCCGTCCTCGACGGCCCCGTCATCCAGACCGCCGACGACATCGCCCTGCGCGGCGGCGTCAAGATCGCCGACGTCATGCGGACGGTCAGGGAGACCCACGAGGCTACCGGGAAGCCGGTGCTCGTGATGACGTACTGGAACCCCATCGACCGCTACGGCGTCGAGCGTTTCACCGCCGAACTCGCCGAGGCGGGCGGCGCGGGCTGCATCCTGCCCGACCTGCCCGTGCAGGAGTCGGCGCTGTGGAGGGAGCACGCTCACAAGCACGGGCTCGCCACGGTCTTCGTGGTCGCGCCCAGCAGCAAGGACGGACGGCTCGCCGAGATCACCGCGGCCGGCAGCGGATTCGTCTACGCCGCCTCGCTGATGGGCGTCACGGGCACGCGTGAGTCGGTCGGGGCACAGGCCCAGGACCTGGTCGAGCGCACCCGGGCCGCCGGTGCCGGGACCACTCTGCCCGTCTGTGTCGGGCTCGGGGTCTCCAACGCCGAACAGGCCGCCGAAGTGGCCGGCTTCGCCGACGGCGTGATCGTCGGCTCGGCCTTCGTGAAGCGGATGCTGGACGCGCCGGACGACAAGGCGGGCATCGAGGGCGTCCGCGCACTCGCGGGTGAGCTGGCGAAGGGCGTGCGCCGACAGGCGTAGGCCGGCCGTACGCCTGTCAGGGCGTGACGGGAAAGTTCGGTCACTCGAACGGGTGGACCTGGGACCGGGGAGGCGCGGTGCGCCTCCCCGGTTCGTTCTGCGGGTGTGAGCGAGAAGAACCGTGAGGGAAAGCGCACCGCCCGCGAGCGGCTGGCGGAGGAGCGCGCGAAGCAGAAGACCGCGGAGAAGCGGCGCCGGATGCTGATCGTGGGCGCGAGTGTCGTGTGCGTCCTGGGTCTCGCGGCGGTGGTCGGCGTCGTCGCGGCCAACTCCGGCAAGGACAAGGACAATAAATCGGGCCCGGTGGTGGCGCCCTCGGGAGCCAAGGGCCAGGACAGTCTCGCCATCCCGGTCGGCAAGGAAGGCGCCAGGTCGACGCTCGTCGTCTGGGAGGACTTCCGCTGCCCGGCCTGCAAGGCCTTCGAGACGGCGTACCGCCCGACCGTCCACGAACTCACCGAGTCCGGGAAGCTCAAGGTCGAGTACCACCTGGCGACGATCATCGACGGCAACATGGGTGGCAGCGGCTCGCGCAACGCGGCCAATGCCGCGGCCTGCGCCCAGGACGCCGGGAAGTTCCCGGCGTACCACGACGTGTTGTACGAGAACCAGCCCGACGAGACCAGCGACGACTACGCCAAGACCGAGAACCTCCTCGACCTGGCGAAGAAGGCCGACGGTCTCGACACCCCCGCGTTCCGATCCTGCGTGGAGAAGGGCACCCACAACACCTGGGTGGACAAGTCCGCGGCCGCCTTCCGGGGCGGCGGGTTCTCCGGCACCCCGACCGTCCTGCTCGACGGCAAGAACATCTACCAGGACCGGACGATGACCCCGGCGAAGCTGAAGCAGCAGGTGGAGGCCGCCAACAAGGGGTGAGGGCGGGTAAGGCGGCGGGCGCCTTCTCTCACCCGCCTGTTATGGACCCGTTGCCGGGCCGCCTGCCGTGGGCCCGGCCCGGCAGGGTAGCGTCGACCCTGCCATGGAACTTGCCTACATTCCCAGCCCGTCGCGCGGGGTGATCCACCTCGGTCCCATCCCGCTGCGTGGCTATGCGTTCTGCATCATCATCGGCGTCTTCGTTGCCGTCTGGCTCGGCAACAAGCGCTGGATCGCCCGGGGCGGGCGGGTCGGCACGGTGGCCGACATCGCGGTCTGGGCGGTGCCGTTCGGACTGCTCGGCGGCCGCCTCTACCACGTGATCACGGACTACGAGCTGTACTTCAGCGAGGGCCGTGACTGGGTCGACTCCTTCAAGATCTGGGAGGGCGGTCTCGGCATCTGGGGCGCGATCGCGCTCGGCGCCGTCGGCGCGTGGATCGGCTGCCGCCGCCGGGGCATCCCGCTGCCGGCCTACGCCGACGCCATCGCCCCCGGCATCGCCCTCGCGCAGGCCATCGGCCGCTGGGGCAACTGGTTCAACCAGGAGCTGTACGGCAAGCCCACCGACCTGCCGTGGGCCCTGCACATCACGTCCTCCACGGACGGCCGGGTACCGGGCTACTACCACCCGACGTTCCTGTACGAGTCGCTGTGGTGCATCGGTGTCGCGCTCCTCGTCATCTGGGCCGACCGCCGCTTCACGCTGGGGCACGGACGGGCGTTCGCGCTGTACGTCGCCGCGTACTGCACGGGGCGCGGCTGGATCGAGTACATGCGCATCGACGACGCCCACCACATCTTCGGGGTCAGGCTCAATGTCTGGACCGCGATCATCGTGTTCCTGCTCGCGGTGACCTACATCGTGGTGTCGTCGAAGAAGCGGCCGGGGCGTGAGGAAGTCGTCGAGCCGGGTGCGGACGTCGCCGACGCCGAGGCCGAAGAGGGCGAGAAGGCCGACGGCGAGAAGAAGACCGAGGCGGACACCGCCGAGGTGACGGACGAGGCCGAGGCCGAGTCCGCGAAGAAGACCTGACGGCCGGTCGTACGTCGACGAGGGCGCCCCGGATCGCCGGGGCGCCCTCGTCGTGTGTCAGCCGCGGTGGGCGAGGGACAGGGTGCGGTGCGCCTGGGTCACCACCGCCGCGTCGATGAAGGTGCCGTCCGGGAGCGCCTGGGCCCCCTGGTGGGCCTGCGCCGCCTTGAGGATCGTCTCCGCGTGCTCGATCTCCTCCTCCGTGGGGAGGTAGGCGCGCTCGATCACCGGAAGCTGGCGGGGATGGACGGCTGCCCGGCCCAGGAAGCCCAGAGCCCGGCCGTGGGCGCAGGAGGATCTCAGGCCCTCCAGGTCCCGGATGTCGGGGTGGACCGACTGGGACGGAGGAGGGAGGGCCGCCGCTCTCGCCGCCACCACCACGCGGGAGCGGGACCAGTCCAGGCCCCCGTCGTGCCGTACACCCAGGTCGGCGCGTAGGTCCGCCTCACCGAGGGCGATGCCCCGCAGGATCGGGTGGGCGGTGGCGATGGCGTAGGCGTGCTCGACGCCCAGGGCTGATTCCAGCAGGGCGTACAGGGCCGGGGCGTCTCCTTCGGACCGGGCCGTCGCCCGTGCGACGTGGGTGATCTGGGCGGGGGCGGTGACCTTGGGCAGGCGCAGGCCGGAGACGCCCGGGAGGGCGGCGATCGCCGCCAGGTCCGCTGCCGCCCAGGAGCTGTCCAGGGCGTTCACCCGGACGTGGACCGGGATCGGCTGGGGGGTGCCGAGACGTTCGGCGGTGGCCTCGCGGGCGTAGCGCTTGCGGTCGGGGGCGACCGCGTCCTCCAGGTCGACGACCACGACGTCGGCACCGGCCACCAGTGCCTTGGTGACGATCTCCGGGCGGTCGCCGGGGACGTAGAGCCAGGTCAGAGGGTACGGCCTCACAGCGCGCCCTCCGTGCGCAGCGCCTTCAACTCGGCCTCGGTCAGGCCCAGTTCCGTCAGGATCTCGTCCGTGTCCGCGCCGTGCGGACGGCCCGCCCAGCGGATCGCGCCGGGGGTCGAGGAGAGCCGGAAGAGGACGTTCTGCATGCGCAGCGGGCCGAGTTCGGGGTCGTCGACCGTGGTGACGGTGTCCAGTGCCTGGTACTGCGGGTCGGCCATCACGTCCCGGATGTCCTGGATCGGGGCGATGGCGGCCTCCGCCTTCTCGAACGCGGCGAGGACGTCGGTGCGGGTGCGTTCGGCGATCCAGGAACCGACCGCCGCGTCGAGGACGTCGGCGTGCGCGGCCCGCTCGGCACCGGTGGCGAACCACGGTTCGTCGATCAGCTCCGGGCGGCCCACCAGCCGCATCACGCGTTCCGCGATGGACTGGGCCGAGGTGGAGACGGCGACCCAGGTGCCGTCGGCCGTGCGGTAGGTGTTGCGCGGGGCGTTGTTGGCGGAGCGGTTGCCGGTGCGCTCCTGGACGTGACCGAGCTGGTCGTACCAGGTCGGCTGGGGGCCGAGGACCGTCAGGATCGGCTCGATGATCGCCATGTCGACGACCTGGCCCTCGCCCGTGCGGTCGCGGGCCGCCAGCGCCGTCATCACCGCGTACGCCGTGGCCAGGCCCGCGATGCAGTCGGCCAGGCCGAAGGGCGGCAGGACCGGGGGCGCGTCCGGTTCGCCGGTGATCGCCGCGAAGCCGCTCATCGCCTCCGCGAGGGTGCCGAAGCCGGGGCGCCGGGAGTAGGGGCCGAACTGGCCGAAGCCGGTGACGCGGGCGAGGACCAGGCCGGGGTTGACGGCTTGCAGCTCCGGCCAGCCCAGGTCCCACTTCTCCAGGGTGCCGGGGCGGAAGTTCTCGATGACCACGTCCGCGGAGGCGGCAAGCCGCAAGAAGGTGGTCCGGCCGCCCGGCTTGGACAGGTCCAGGGTGAGGGTGCGCTTGTTGCGGCCCAGGACCTTCCACCACAGTCCGATGCCGTCCTTCGAGGGGCCGTGGCCGCGGGAGGGATCCGGTTTCGTGGGGTGCTCGATCTTGACGACCTCCGCGCCGAAGTCACCGAGCAGGGTGGCGGCGAGGGGGCCCGCGAAGAGGGTGGCCGTATCGAGCACGCGCAGGCCCTCGAGGGGGGTCTCGGTCATGACGTGTACCGGGCCTCGATCTCGGAGCGGTACGGCATCGACGCCGAGGCGCCTTCCCGCTGGACGGAGAGCGCGGCCGCCGCGGCGGCCCAGGCCATCGCCTCCCGGATCGGCCGTTCCTCGCCGAGGGCGACGGCGAGCGTGCCCACGAACGTGTCGCCCGCACCGGTGGAGTCCACGGCGGTGACCTGCGGGGCGGGGACGACGAGGGGTTCGGCGTCCCGGGTCAGATACAGGCTGCCCGCCGCGCCCAGGGTGATCACCACGCGCGGGACCCGGTCGAGGAGGGCGGCACCCGCGGCGAACGGGTCGGAGCGGCCGGTGAGGGTGGCCGCCTCGTGCTCGTTGGCGACCAACAGATCGGTGGCGGCGAGGAGTTCGGGCGGCAGGGGCTGGACCGGGGCAGGGGTGAGGATCGTCCGGACACCGTGGTTGCGAGCCGTCTGCGCGCCCGCGAGGACCGCTGCCAGGGGGATCTCCAGCTGGAGGAGCAGGGCGTCGGCCGAGCCGATCAGGCCCTCGTCGCCCGGGACGAGATGGTCGACGGTGCCGTTCGCGCCCGGGACGACGACGATCGCGTTGCCGCCCTCGTCGTCCACGACGATGTGCGCGGTGCCGGTTGGGCCCTCGACGGTGCGCAGATGGTCGGTGGTGACGCCGGAGTGTTCGAGGGTGGAGCGCAGGCGGGCACCGAAGGGGTCGTGGCCGACCGCCCCGATCATCGAGACGGTGGCGCCGGCGCGGGCCGCGGCGATCGCCTGGTTGGCGCCCTTGCCGCCGGGGATCGTACGGAAATCCCTGCCGGTGACGGTCTCTCCGAGCCGGGGTGCCTTCTCGACGTAGGCGACCAGGTCCATGTTGGTGCTGCCGAGCACGGCGATGTGGGTCATGGGCGAGCAGCCTCCCGGTGGGTGAGGTGGGCCAGGGTGTCGAAGCCGGTGCCGTTGAAGTCGGCGACGGAGGTGGCCAGACGGTTCTTCAGGGGGGTGGTCCAGCGGTCGGGAAGGTGCTCGGGGGCGCCGGTCAGGAGGGCGGCGATGCTGCCCGCCGTGGCGCCGTTGGAGTCGGTGTCCCAACCTCCGCCGACCGCCTTGCAAATGGAGCTTGTGAACTCGCCGTTCGCGTGGGTGAGGGCGGCGGCGATCAGCGCGGTGTTGGGGATCGCGTGGACCCAGTGGTGGGTCGCGGCGTGGGTGGCGTGGAGTTCGTCCACGACCGTGTCGAAGTCGTCGTGCCGCCCGGCCAGTTGGACGGCGTGGGTGATGGCTGCGGCCAGGCGGGAGTTCGGGGGGATCACACTGAGGCCGGTGCACAGGCAGGTGTGGATGTCGGGGGTCGCCGCCGCCTGGGCGATCACGGCGGCCGTGAACATCGCCGCGTAGACGCCGTTCGCCGTGTGGGTGAGGGTGGCGTCCCGGTGGGCCTGTTCGGCCGCGGCCGCCGGGTCGCCGGGGTTGGTCCAGCCGTGGACGTCCGCGCGGATCAGGGCGCCGATCCATTCGCGGAAGGGGTTGCGGTGGCGGGCCGTTCTGGGGGGTTCCAGACCCTCGAGGAGGTTGCGGTAGGCGATGCGTTCGGCGGTGAAGGTGCGGCCGGCGGGGAGTTCGTCGAGCCAGAGCCTCGCCACGTCCGTGGTGGTGAAGTGCCTGCCCTGGCGTCGGAGCAACAGCAGGTTCAGCAGGGGGTAGTTGAGGTCGTCGTCCTCGGGCATGCCGTCGATGTTCTCGGCGAGGGAGGTGGGCGCCGAGCGGCGGTTCCAGGGGTGGGCGGTGAGGAGTTCGGCGGGGACGCCCTTCGCCGTGAAATAGGTGTTCAGGGGCCAGTTGCCAGTGGACCGGGCGAGTTGGCGGATGGCGTCGAGGGAAAGCTTCTCCACCGGTTTGCCGAGGAGGCAGCCCACGGCCCGGCCCACCCAGGCCGCCTCCAGCCCGGCCTGGGTGAGGGTCGCCGGGGAGGCGTGCGCCGGCCACGTCCGGCAGCGGGCCTTGATCCTCGCGAGGTCGGTGGGCTCGTCGTCCGCCAACGCGCTCGGAAGATCCGCCAGTTCGTCCAGCAGATCCTCGGCGAGCTGTCGCAGATACCTGGACGCGGGCTGTGCCGAGGCGCCCGCTCGGATCGGCGCCTCCCCGCCCCCCGCGGCTCGCCACCGCGCCGCGATCGCCGAGGGCTCCCTGCCGTCCTGGGCCGCCTGGCGGAGTTCGTGGCCGATGAGGTCTTCCGGTTGGACCCAGGTCAGTCGGAGCATCTGGGACCTCCGAGTTCCGCGAAGGCCGCCTCGTGGGTCCTGCGACGGTCCACGTCCCTCTCGAAGATCTCCCGGGTCACGGCGGTCAGCGTGGTCGCCGGTTCCCACAGGTCCAGGCGGCTCGCCTCCGAGACCGTCTTCGCCCAGTCGTCCGGGACCGGGGAGCCCAGGGCGCCTGACAGGGCGCCGGCCATCGTGGCGATCGAGTCGCAGTCCCTGCCGTAGTTCACCGAGCCGAGAACGGCTTCCCGGTAGTCACCCGCGGCCACGAGCAACATGGCCAGCGCGACGGGAAGTTCCTCGATGGTGTGGAGGCGGGAGGGGCGGCGGGCGCCGAGGGAGGGGGCGCGGTAGTCGGGGCCGACGGTGTCGTAGGGAGCCACGGCGTCCCGCAGGGGTCGTAGGGCCGATTCGAAGTCCGTGTGGTGGGCGGCCACTTCGCAGACCTTCTCGATCGCCGTCCGCGTGCCGTCCTTCGCCAGCCGCAGACAGGCCGTCACGACCGAGTCCGGGGTCGCGCCCGGCTCGCACGCCGCCGCCACCGCCGCCGCGAAGACCCCCGCCGCCTCTCGGCCGTACGACGACTGGTGGGCGCCCGCGATGTCCAGCGCCTCGGTGTAGGCGGCCCGCGGTTCGGCCGCGTTGACCAGGCCGACCGGGGCCATGTACATCGCCGCGCCGCAGTTGACGATGTTGCCCACGCCCGCTTCCCGGGGGTCGACGTGGCCGTAGTGGAGCCGGGTGACCAGCCACTTCTCCGCGAGGAAGACGCGGTGCAGGGGGAGGGCCTCCGCCTCCAGTTCCGGGATCCAGCGCGGGTTCGTCATCAGGTCGGGGACCAGGTGGTCGGCGATCGCGTAGGCGTCGAGGTGGTCCCTGACCCGGTCGTAGACGCGGATCAGCGCGTGGGTCAGCAAGGTGTCGTCGGTGACGTGGCCGTCGCCCTTGTGATACGGGGCGATGGGGCGGGCGGTGCGCCAGGCGTCGCCGTTCCAGGGGCCGACGATGCCGTGGACGCGGCCGGCGTGGCGTTCGAGGATCTGGTCGGGGGAGTAGCCCTCGACGGGACCGCCGAGGGCGTCGCCCACCGCCGCGCCGACGAGGGCTCCGGTGATGCGGTCTTCGAGACTGCTTTCTTGGCTTTTGGGCGTCATGCCCGGAATCATCCTCCTGGGAGGGGTGGTTGTGCGGCTACCAGGAGTTCGGCGAGTTCCACGAGGTCGGTGCCGGTGAGACGGGGCAGGGCGCAGCCGGAGAGGGTGCGGCAGGAGTCCCGCCACGTGGCGGGGATCGCGGTGGCGCCGCCGAGTGCGCCGGTCAGGGCGCCCACCAGGGCCGGGGCCGAGTCGGCCACGCGGGAGAGACAGGCGGCCGCGGGGATCGCCTCGGCGATACGGCCCTGTGCGGCGGTGGCCAGGGCGAGGGCCACCGGGACGGTTTCGGCGGCGGCGATGCCGTAGCTGTAGACGTGGTCGACGATCTCGTGTTCCAGGGCGGGGATCAGGGCGAAGGCGGTGCCGAAGGTGCGGGCGAGCTGCAGGGCGTGGCGGGCGTTGCGGCCGATCTCCGTCTCCTCGGGGAGTTCGGCGAGGGCCGCCGTCACGCAGGCGTCGACGGGCGTGCCGCTGAGGGCCAGGGAGACGGCCGCGGCCATCGCTCTCGCTCCGTGCACCCCGTCTCCGTCCTGGGTGTAGCGGGCGTCGAACTCGGCCAGGTCCGCGGCGAGTCGGGGGTCGCCGGGGTGGGCGACCGCGAGGACACACGCCCTGACGCAGGCCGCGTCGTCGAAGTAGTGGGGGTTGTCGTGGCCGGTGGCGGGTGGGCGCAGGCCGGTGGCGAGGTTGCCGAGTCCCGCTCGCACGGAGATGCGGGCGCGGAGGGGGAGGACGGCGGACTCGATCTCGGGGGCGCGGTCCGCCGCGGCGGCCACCTCGGCGGCGAGAGCGTTCCAGGTGAGGTCGATGGCGGCTCTCGTACGGCGCTCTCTCGTCAGGTCGCCGAGGGCGGTGTCGTCGCCTGCCCTCAGGAGGGCCTCCGCGGTGAAGGCCGCCCATTCGGCGTCGTCGGAGGGGCCGAGGCGGAGGGGCTCGGGGGGCTGGTTGAGGGCGATGGGGACGGGGAGGGTGGTGGTGGCGTTCTGTTCGGCGAAGGTGTCGAGTTCGCGGGTGAGGCGGCGGGTCCAGTCGGGCATGCGGGCGGCTCTGTGGCGGGCGGCGGGCCAGCCCGCGGCGTCGCCTGCGGCCAGGCCCAGGAGGAGGCCGGTGACTCTTTGAGCGGCCTCGGCTTCGCGGGTTGCCTGCGGCAGCGGGGCCGCGTCGGTGTCCTCGGCTCCGCGGGTTGTCTGCGGTAGCGGGGCCGCGTCGGCGTCCTCGGCTTCGCCTTCGGCCTGTTCGTTCCCACCCGCACCACCCGTGCGGCTTTCGTTGTCGGGTGCGGGTGGCCCCTGTGGGGCGATCTCGCCGTCGGCGGCCGCGGGAGCGTTCGGCTTCGCCGTGGAGGCGGGATCAGCAGGACCCGGATCGTCCGTCGAGCCCTCGCCCCACGGGCCCGGCGGCCTCACCGGCCCGCCCCCGGCTCGCCCGCCGCCAGAGTGAAGGCGTCCGGGTCGGGTGCGGGCCACTCCCGCGTGAGTCCGGTCGTGCCCCACTTCCCGTCCTCGCCCGCCACCAGCAACTCCGCGACGTCCAGCACGTGATGGCCCGCCATGGAGGGCAGACAGCTGCCTCTCGCCGGGCCGATCGCCGCGGCCCACGCCGCCGGGATCGCCGACGCACCCCTCGTCGCGCCGGCCAGCGCACCCGCCACCGCCGCCGTCGTGTCCGCGTCCCTCCCCATGTTCACCGCCGTCAGCACTGCCTCGCGGAAGTCGCCGTCCGCCGCCGCGTACGCGCCGAAGGCGAGGGCCACCGCCTCCGGGGCCAGGTCGGTCCACGGATAGCCGCCGATCACCACCGCGGAGCGGACCGCCCGTTCGCCCCTGTGGGCCACCGCCACGGCGCGGCGCAGGGAGCGGGCGGTCCAGCTGTCGTCCGGGATCACCGCCAGCGCGGAGGCGACGACGGCGACCGCCGGAGCGCCCGCCATGGCCGCCGCCACGCCCGCGGCGACCGCCTGGCCGCCGTAGATGCCCTCGCCGTCGTGGCTCACCGAGCCGTCGACGGCCACCAGGCGGGCCGCCTCCGCGGGGCGGCCCGCCGCGAAGACGCCGAAGGGGGCCGCGCGCATCGCCAGACCGTCGCTCCAGGCGTGGCGGTGCTGAGCCGAGATCGGGGCCGCCAGGCCTCGGCGCAGGTTCTCCAGCGTGCCGCGCTCGCTGAACCCGGCGCCCCGGAACGGCCCCTCGTCCCGGTCCGCGATCCACTCGTGCCAGGCCGCCTCCACGTGCGAGGGGGTGAGGGCCGAGCCGTGGCGGGCGAGGAGCAGGCCCGAGAAGATCGCGTACTCCGTGTCGTCCGTGCCGGTCGGCTCGTCCACCACGTAGCCCTCGATACGGCCCCAGCGGGCGCGGATCTCCGACGGCTTCAGGTTCTCGGCGGGGGCTCCGAGGGCGTCCCCGACCGCCAGGCCCAGCAGGGCGCCGCGGGCCCGTTCGCGGAGTCCGGCGGCGTCCTGGGGGGCCGGGACCGAGGAAACGCGGGCGATCGATGTCATACGCGGCCTCTCCGGGGAGCAGAGGAGGTTCGCGCGCGAGGCGCGGAACCTTTTGCCGTATATGTCCCACCATCGGCGGTTGACCTCAGCCTCCCGGCCCTCAACGTCACCCGGTCGACATCTGAGCGCTCCCATGATCGTCTGCGCATTCGAAGGCAAAGCCGCAGGTTAGTCGAGCCTTTCCTTGCTGGCGGAGCGGAATGGGCCGACGTACTGTGAGCGTTGTTGAGAATTAGAACGTGTCCAAAGTTAGCTTTGGCTTAGCTTCCCTGGGGGACCGGAATGGCCATCATCGACATCGAAGCGCCGCTGCACGAGGCCCACCGCGACAACCACACGCACCGGGACGTGAACGGTGGCTGGCTCAGGCCCGCCGTCTTCGGGGCCATGGACGGTCTGGTCTCCAACCTGGCGCTGATGACCGGAGTCGCCGGTGGGGCCGTCGGTCAGCACACCATCGTGCTGACCGGACTCGCGGGGCTCGCCGCCGGCGCCTTCTCCATGGCCGCCGGTGAGTACACCTCCGTCGCCTCCCAGCGCGAGCTCGTCGAGGCCGAGCTGGATGTGGAGCGCGGGGAGCTGCGCAAGCACCCGCAGGACGAGGAGGCCGAACTCGCGGCCCTGTACGAGGGGCGCGGTGTCGAGCCCGAGCTGGCGCGCGAGGTCGCGCGGCAGCTGTCGAAGGACCCCGAGCAGGCCCTTGAGATCCATGCCCGTGAGGAGCTGGGGATCGACCCGGGCGACCTGCCCTCGCCGCTCGTCGCCGCCGTCTCCAGCTTCGGGTCCTTCGCCCTGGGCGCCCTCCTCCCCCTGCTCCCGTATCTGCTCGGCGCCACCGCGCTCTGGCCCGCCGTGCTGCTCGCTCTTCTCGGGCTGTTCGCGTGTGGTGCCGTCGTGGCCAGGGTGACCGCGCGGACCTGGTGGTACAGCGGACTCCGCCAGCTCGTTCTGGGAGGCGCGGCGGCTGGTGTGACGTACGCCCTGGGCACTTTCTTCGGAACGGCCGTAGGATAGATCGGCTGCTACTTATGCGATGGGCCGCATAAATAGCCGTTACTCGCTGGTTTCGAATGCTTAACCACTGGGCATGAGCCGTAAGCACTGTGGGCAATGACGCTTGCGGCGCGCTCGCGGGGTCGGTGACGACGTTTTCACCGCCCCCCTGGGTCGACGGACCATGATCTGACCGATCGGTCCGGTTCGGCCCCACCTACTTCAAGCCACGTGTGCGACACCCCCCTCGCACCGCGTGGCGTCCGCATGTTGGAACGGATTATCCGGTTCCCGAGATCCGCTCCATCATGTAACCTGCACGAAATTTTGCACTCACGCAGAGGGCCAACGTCGTCCCTCGGCAATATGCACCCCCAGAGCCTCACGTGCCTGGGAGGAGCCCCCAGCCAATTGACGACGACGGGAGAGCCGATGCGTACGCCGCGCCAGCCGTCCCAGCACTCCACGAGTGGCCAGAAGTGGTCGTTCATGGATGCTCGCCCTGCTGCGCAGGGTATGTACGACCCCCGCAACGAAAAGGACGCCTGTGGCGTCGGCTTCGTGGCCACCCTCACCGGCGAGGCGAGCCATGCGCTGGTCGAGCAGGCGCTCACGGTTCTGCGCAACCTGGAGCACCGCGGTGCCACCGGCTCCGAGCCCGACTCGGGTGACGGCGCCGGCATCCTGTCCCAGGTTCCGGACGCGTTCTTCCGCGAGGTGGCCGGCTTCGAGCTGCCCGCGGCCGGTGCGTACGCCGTCGGTATCGCCTTCCTGCCGGAGGACGGCACCGAGGACGCCGTCTCGAAGATCGATACGATCGCCGCCGAGGAGGGCCTCACCGTCCTCGGCTGGCGCGAGGTCCCGGTCGCCCCCCAGCTGCTCGGCGCCACCGCCCGGTCCACGATGCCCGTGTTCCGCCAGGTCTTCGTGACCGACGGTTCGTCGGAGGGCATCGCCCTCGACCGCAAGGCCTTCGTGCTGCGCAAGCGCGCCGAGCGCGAGGTCGACGTCTACTTCCCCTCGCTGTCCGCGCGGACCATCGTCTACAAGGGCATGCTGACCACCGGCCAGCTGGAGCCCTTCTTCCCGGACCTGTCCGACCGCCGCTTCGCCTCCGCGATCGCCCTCGTGCACTCCCGGTTCTCCACGAACACCTTCCCGTCGTGGCCGCTCGCGCACCCGTACCGCTTCGTCGCGCACAACGGTGAGATCAACACCGTCAAGGGCAACCGCAACTGGATGGCGGCCCGCGAGTCCCAGCTGGTCTCGGACCTCTTCGGCAACGACGACAAGGCCATCGAGCGCGTCTTCCCGATCTGTACGCCGGACGCCTCCGACTCGGCGTCCTTCGACGAGGTGCTCGAACTCCTGCACCTGGGCGGCCGTTCGCTGCCGCACTCCGTGCTGATGATGATCCCGGAGGCGTGGGAGAACCACGACTCCATGGAGTCGGCCCGTCGCGCCTTCTACCAGTTCCACTCCAACCTGATGGAGCCCTGGGACGGTCCGGCCTGTGTCACCTTCACCGACGGCAAGCAGGTCGGCGCGGTCCTCGACCGCAACGGCCTTCGCCCCGGCCGCTACTGGGTCACCGACGACGGCCTCGTCGTCCTCGGCTCCGAGGTCGGCGTCCTCGACATCGACCCCGCCAAGGTCGTCCGCAAGGGCCGCCTGCAGCCCGGCCGGATGTTCCTCGTCGACACCGTCGAGCACCGCATCATCGAGGACGACGAGATCAAGGCCGGCCTCGCCGCCGAGCAGCCCTACGCGGAGTGGGTGGAGGCCGGCGAGATCGAGCTCGGCGACCTGCCCGAGCGCGAGCACATCGTGCACACCCACGCCTCGGTCACCCGCCGCCAGCAGACCTTCGGCTACACCGAGGAAGAGCTCCGCATCCTCCTCGCGCCGATGGCCAAGGCCGGTGCGGAGCCGATCGGTTCGATGGGCACCGACTCGCCGATCGCCGCGCTGAGCGAGCGCCCGCGCCTGCTCTTCGACTACTTCACCCAGCTGTTCGCGCAGGTCACCAACCCGCCGCTGGACGCGATCCGCGAAGAACTGGTGACGAGCCTGCGCTCCTCGCTGGGCCCGCAGGGCAACCTGCTCGACCCGAGCGCCGCCTCCTGCCGTTCCGTCGTGCTGCCCTTCCCGGTGATCGACAACGACGAGCTGGCCAAGCTCATCCACATCAACGCCGACGGCGACATGCCCGGCTTCAAGGCCGCGACCCTGTCCGGCCTGTACCGGGTCTCCGGCGGCGGCGACTCCCTCGCCGCCCGCATCGAGGAGATCTGCGCCGAGGCGGACGCCGCCATCGACAACGGCGCCCGGCTGATCGTCCTCTCCGACCGCCACTCGGACGCCGAGCACGCGCCGATCCCCTCGCTGCTGCTCACCGCGGCCGTCCACCACCACCTCATCCGCACCAAGCAGCGCACCCAGGTGGGCCTGCTGGTCGAGGCCGGTGACGTCCGCGAGGTCCACCACGTCGCCCTGCTGATCGGCTTCGGCGCCGCGGCCGTGAACCCGTACCTCGCCATGGAGTCCGTCGAGGACCTGCTGCGCGCGGGCACCTTCCTGAACGGCCTGGACCCCGAGCAGGCCATCCGCAACCTGATCTACGCCCTCGGCAAGGGCGTCCTCAAGGTCATGTCGAAGATGGGCATCTCGACCGTCGCCTCCTACCGCGGCGCCCAGGTCTTCGAGGCCGTCGGTCTCGAAGAGGGCTTCGTCCAGAAGTACTTCAGCGGTACCGCCTCCAAGATCGGCGGCGTCGGCATCGACGTCATCGCCAAGGAGGTCGCCGCCCGGCACGCCAAGGCGTACCCCGCCTCCGGCATCGCGCCCGCTCACCGCGCGCTCGAGATAGGCGGCGAGTACCAGTGGCGCCGCGAGGGCGAGCCGCACCTGTTCGACCCGGAGACGGTCTTCCGCCTCCAGCACTCGACGCGCGCGAACCGCTACGACATCTTCAAGAAGTACACGGACCGCGTGAACGAGCAGTCCGAGCGCCTCATGACGCTGCGCGGCCTGTTCGGCTTCAAGTCGGACCGGCAGCCGATCTCCGTCGACGAGGTCGAGCCCGTCTCCGAGATCGTCAAGCGCTTCTCCACCGGCGCCATGTCGTACGGCTCCATCTCCAAGGAGGCGCACGAGACCCTCGCCATCGCCATGAACCAGCTGGGCGGCAAGTCCAACACCGGTGAGGGCGGCGAGGACGCGGACCGGCTGTACGACCCGGCGCGGCGTTCGTCGATCAAGCAGGTCGCCTCCGGCCGCTTCGGTGTGACCTCCGAGTACCTGGTCAACGCGGACGACATCCAGATCAAGATGGCCCAGGGCGCCAAGCCCGGCGAGGGCGGCCAGCTGCCCGGCCACAAGGTCTACCCGTGGGTCGCCAAGACCCGGCACTCGACCCCGGGTGTCGGTCTGATCTCCCCGCCGCCGCACCACGACATCTACTCCATCGAGGACCTGGCCCAGCTGATCCACGACCTGAAGAACGCGAACCCGCAGGCGCGGATCCACGTGAAGCTGGTCTCCGAGGTCGGCGTCGGCACGGTCGCGGCGGGTGTGTCCAAGGCGCACGCGGACGTCGTCCTGATCTCCGGTCACGACGGTGGCACGGGTGCCTCGCCGCTGACCTCGCTGAAGCACGCGGGCGGCCCCTGGGAGCTCGGTCTCGCCGAGACCCAGCAGACCCTGCTGCTCAACGGCCTGCGCGACCGGATCGTCGTCCAGACCGACGGCCAGCTCAAGACCGGCCGTGACGTGGTCATCGCCGCGCTGCTCGGCGCCGAGGAGTTCGGTTTCGCGACCGCGCCGCTCGTCGTCTCCGGCTGCGTCATGATGCGCGTCTGCCACCTGGACACCTGCCCGGTCGGCATCGCCACCCAGAACCCGGTGCTGCGCGACCGGTTCACCGGCAAGGCCGAGTACATCGTCAACTTCTTCAAGTTCATTGCCGAAGAGGTCCGCGAGATCCTCGCCGAGCTGGGCTTCCGCTCCATCGAGGAGGCCGTCGGCCACGCCGAGACGCTCGACGTCGAGCGGGCCGTCAACCACTGGAAGGCGCAGGGCCTGGACCTGGCTCCGCTCTTCTACGTGCCCGAGCTGCCCGAGGGTGCCGCGCTGCACCAGGTCATCGAGCAGGACCACGGCCTGGAGAAGGCGCTCGACAACGAGCTCATCAAGCTCGCCGCCGACGCCCTGGCCGCCGACTCGGCGACCGACGCCCAGCCGGTGCGCGCCCAGGTCGCCATCCGCAACATCAACCGCACGGTCGGCACCATGCTCGGCCACGAGGTGACGAAGAAGTTCGGTGGCGCGGGCCTGCCCGACGACACCATCGACATCACCTTCACCGGCTCGGCCGGCCAGTCCTTCGGTGCCTTCCTCCCGCGCGGTGTCACGCTGCGCCTGGAGGGCGACGCCAACGACTACGTCGGCAAGGGCCTCTCCGGCGGCCGCGTGATCGTCCGCCCCGACCGGGGCGCCGACCACCTCGCCGAGTTCTCCACGATCGCCGGCAACACCATCGCCTACGGGGCGACCGGCGGCGAGCTGTTCCTGCGCGGTCGTACCGGCGAGCGGTTCTGTGTCCGCAACTCCGGCGCCACCGTCGTCTCGGAGGGCGTGGGCGACCACGGCTGCGAGTACATGACCGGCGGTCACGCGGTGGTCCTCGGCGAGACGGGCCGCAACTTCGCGGCCGGCATGTCCGGCGGTGTCGCCTACGTGATCGACCTCGACCGGGACAACGTCAACGTCGGCAACGCGGACGCCGTGGAGGCGCTGGACGACACCGACAAGCAGTGGCTGCACGACGTGGTGCGCCGCCACCAGGAGGAGACCGCCTCCACGGTCGCCGAGAAGCTGCTCGCCGAGTGGGACACCGCCGTCGAGCGCTTCAGCAAGATCATCCCCAGCACGTACAAGGCAGTGCTCGCCGCCAAGGACGCCGCCGAGCAGGCGGGACTCTCCGAGTCCGAGATCACCGAGAAGATGATGGAGGCGGCGATCAATGGCTGACCCGAAGGGCTTCCTGAACCACGGCCGCGAGGTCGCCAAGTCCCGCCCCGTCGACGTACGTCTGAAGGACTGGAACGAGGTCTACGTCCCCGGCTCCCTGCTGCCGATCATCAGCAAGCAGGCCAGCCGCTGCATGGACTGCGGCATCCCGTTCTGTCACAACGGCTGTCCGCTCGGGAACCTCATCCCCGAGTGGAACGACTACGCCTACCGCGAGGACTGGGCGGCGGCTTCGGAGCGCCTGCACGCGACGAACAACTTCCCCGAGTTCACGGGGCGGCTGTGCCCGGCTCCCTGTGAGTCGGCGTGTGTGCTCGGCATCAACCAGCCGCCGGTCACCATCAAGAACGTCGAGGTCTCGATCATCGACAAGGCGTGGGACAGCGGCGATGTCGAGCCGCAGGCCCCCGAGCGCCTGTCCGGCAAGACCGTCGCGGTCATCGGGTCGGGCCCCGCCGGGCTCGCCGCCGCGCAGCAGCTCACGCGGGCCGGTCACACCGTCGCCGTCTACGAGCGCGCGGACCGCATCGGGGGCCTCCTCCGGTACGGCATCCCGGAGTTCAAGATGGAGAAGCGGCACATCAACCGCCGTATCGAGCAGATGCGCGCGGAGGGCACCCGCTTCCGCACCGGCATCGAGATCGGCCGCGACCTCAAGGCGACCGACCTGAAGAAGCGGTACGACGCCGTCGTCATCGCCGCCGGCGCGACCACCGCCCGTGACCTCCCGGTCCCCGGCCGCGAGCTCAAGGGCATCTACCAGGCCATGGAGTACCTGCCGCTGGCCAACAAGGTCCAGGAGGGTGACTACGTCACCGCCCCGATCTCGGCCGAGGGCAAGCACGTCGTGGTCATCGGCGGTGGCGACACCGGCGCCGACTGCGTGGGCACCGCCCACCGCCAGGGCGCGGCGTCGGTGACACAGCTGGAGATCATGCCGAGGCCCGGCGAGGACCGTGCCCCGCACCAGCCGTGGCCGACCTTCCCAATGCTGTACAAGGTCACCTCCGCGCACGAGGAGGGCGGCGAGCGGGTCTACTCGGTCTCGACGACCCACTTCGAGGGCGACGAGGACGGCAACGTCCAGTGGCTGCACCTCAGCGAGGTCGAGTTCATCGACGGCAGGCTGACCCCGAAGCCGGGCACCGAGCGCACGATCCCCGCCCAGCTGGTCACCCTCGCGATGGGCTTCACCGGCACCGACCGCGAGAACGGACTGGTCGAGCAGTTCGGCCTGGAGCTCGACGAGCGCGGCAACATCGCCCGCGACGCCGACTTCCAGACCAACGTGCCGGGCGTCTTCGTCGCCGGTGACGCCGGCCGCGGCCAGTCGCTCATCGTGTGGGCGATCGCGGAGGGCCGCTCGGCCGCCCGCGGCTGCGACCGCTTCCTGACCGGCGCGAGCGAACTGCCCGCACCGATCCGGCCGACGGACCGCTCGCTGATGGTCTGACCCACCCCTGAGAACGTCCCGTACAAAGGCGTACGGAACACTGGCGGCGCCTGCCTCCACGTCCCCGACCGGACCGGAAGGCAGGCGCCGTCGCCTTTGCTACGGCACCTTGTACGTCTCCCCGTACACCTGCCACTCCAGCGGTCTCCTCAGGTCCAGGTTCCCCTCGTCCAGGAAGCGCCGTTGCGCGGTGTCGACGCGGGAGGTGTCGATGTCCGCGTCGCGGGTCCGCATGGCGTCCTCGCGGACGTCGAGGAAGGTGTCCAGGTAGGCCTTCTCCGAGCCGCCCTCGGTCGGGCTGCCGGACTTCTGCAGGGCGCGCTCGCGCAGGCCGTAGAAGCCGGTGGGGCTGGTGCCGGGGCCGTGGAAGACCATGGCGTCGTAGTAGACGAACTGGCCGAGCGGGCCGAGGCCGTCGAGCTTGGCGAGGCGGACCGCGGGATCGAAGTAGACGCGGTCGCGCTCCGCGTCCTGGGCCTTCTGGAACGCCGGCCGGGTGGCCTCCGTCTTCCAGGCGGCGGTGAAGCCGGGGTCCAGGCCCTCGTGGGAGTCGGTGCCGTCGACCTCGCGCAGGGCGGGGAGGTATTTCGCGAGACCGTTGCCGGGGTGGGCCTTCGTATAGCGCTCGACGAGGGCGAGCAGGTCGTCGGTGCCGGTGCAGAAGCCGATGATGCCGGCCGTGTAGCCCTGGCCGTCGCCGATGTCCTCGATGTAGGCGTAGGCGCTGCGCCAGTCGAGGGTGGAGTTCTCGGCGCTCGCCACGAGTTGCTGGGCGAGGTCCTTCTCGGCGGGGGCGGCGAGGCCCTGCGGCCGGCCGGTGAGCACCTCGTCCGTGGCGCTGTCCGCCTGCTCGGCCCAGGCTTTGGCACCCTCGGCACCCTTGGCGTCCTGGGCCGCCTGCGACCGGTAGGCAAAGGAGAGGTCGGGGCCCGCCCCGCCCGCGTCGGGGTCCTCGGGCGCGAGGACGTAGACCGACGCCGTGACGAGCACGGGGACGGCCGCGAGGAGCAGCAGGCGGGCGCGTCTCACCGGGAAGCCGTCAGTTCGGCGACCTTGGCCCAGGCGGCCACCAGGAGCACCAACAGCAGTACGACGCAGGCTCCCGCCTGTACCAGGGCGCGGCGGTCGTTTCGGGGAGCGTACGCGTAGGCGAGGGTGACGACGGCTCCGGCGAGCAGGCCGCCGAGGTGGCCCTGCCAGGAGGTCAGCCCCGCGGAGATCAGCAGCCACAGCAGCAGTCCCGCCATGAACCGGTTGACCTGGGCCATGTCGGCGCCGATCCGGCGGGCGATCACGTAGTACGCCGCGCCGAGCCCGAAGATCGCGCCGGACGCGCCGAGCGTGGCCTCGGTGGGCGCGATCAGCAGGACGAGGACCGAGCCGCCGAGCGCCGACAGCAGATACAGGGTGACGTACCTGAGGCGGCCGAGCTGGGCCTCGACCACCCGGCCGATGTTCCACAGCGACACCATGTTCATCACGATGTGCAGGATCCCGAACGTGCCCCCGGTCGGCGGCAGATGGAGGAAGGCGCCGGTGAGCAGCCGGTACCACTCGCCGTCGACGACGCCCTCGGTGTGGAAGTCGGCGGGGTAGGCGGCCTGCCACTCGTAGTGGCCGCCGTCCGGGCCCACCAGGCCGATGCCCAGCATCTCGAACCGGTCCACGATCGCCGGGCGCACCAGCTCGCCGACGTAGGCCAGCACGTTGAGGGCGATGAGGACGTACGTCACCAGGGGGACGGCCGTGATGCGCCCGCCGAACGCGGTCCGGGCCTGCCGCACCGACCGTGCCCCCTCCCGCACGCACTCGGGGCACTGGTGGCCGACGGCCGCCTCCCGCATGCAGTCCGGGCAGATGTACCGCTCGCAGCGGGTGCAGCGGACATGGGACTCCACCTTGGGGTGGCGATAGCAGGTGGTGACGGCGGATTCGGGTTCCACGGCCGGCTCTCCTCGGAGTGACAGGGGTGATCTTGAGCCGGTGGGGACGGCGGCGATCAAAATATCCGACGTCGGGAGCGGGGTGAGTGGAGGGGCCGAGTCGATCGGCCGCTGCCGCACGCCCCGTTGGCTGGACCGGACGTGACCGCCACCCTGTGGGTGATCCGACGGGGAGGCGACGACGTAGGGACGGCGCGCGATCGGTGAACGAAACGGCCCGAGGGGGACAGGCCGGCAAGGGCGAGAGACTCGCCGACTGGGCGGACGGGCGGCTCGGCGTCTACGCGCTGGCCAAGGCCAGTCCACGCGCCCCTCGCGCAGGCGCAGCTGCACACCGGGGTGCGGCGGCCGGTCAGGCGCTCCCAGCGGGTGCGGGCCCAGCTCGCGCGGGCGATGTCCGTCCCGGCACGCGGATCGAGAAGACCACGGTGGCGGAGTACCGGGAGCTCACCAGCGGCGATCACCACCACTGAGGACGGTGTCGCGGCACTCGTCGGGGCTGCCCCAGGCGGTGCGCAGGGCGCGGGCCCTGGTGAGCCACAGGGACAGGTCGTACTCGGCCGTGTACCCGATGGCGCCGTGGAGCTGGAGCGCGGTCCGGGCGGTCCGGTACGCCGCCTCGCACGCGGTGACCTTGGCGGCGGCGACGTCTTCCTCGGTCATCGTCAGGGCGGCGCCGAGGATCAGGGGACGGGCGAACTCCAACGCGATCGCCGCGTCGGCGAGTTGGTGCTTGACGGCCTGGAAGGAACCTATGGGTGCGCCGAACTGGGTGCGCTGCTTCACGTGGACGACGGTCCTGTCCAGGAGAGCGAGGCCCGTGCCGAGGGCTTGGGCGGCTGTGGTGAGGCGGGCAATGAGAAGGGCGGGGGCCAGGGGCGGGTCGGTGGCGAGCAGCTCGCCGCCGAGGGGGGTCTTGAAGAGGCGGCGGGCGGGGTCGAGGGAAGGGCTCGGGGGATGGCCGGGTGGGGGTGCGAGGCGGAGTTCGGTGGGCGTCGGACAGGCGGAGACGGCCAACCGTACGTCTGCCATGTCGGCGTCGAGTGTGTACGACCCAGTGGCCAGGGTTGCCGTCGACTCGCCCGTGGCCAGCGACGGCAGCAGGCGTTTCGCCGGGCCGGTGTCGTCCAGTGACGCCAGCAGCGTCGACGCCGTCACCGTCTCGACCAAGGGGCCCGGTACCGCGTGGCGGCCCAACTCCACGAATGCCAAGGCCAGTTCCACGGGACGCGGGCCCAAGCCCTCGTAGGTCTCCGGTACCGCCAGTGCGAAGACGCCCGCGTCGGCGATACGGCGCCACAGGGCACGGCCACTGGTGTGGTGGCCGCGGCTCCAGTCCCGTACGACGGAGGGGGTGTCGGCGGCGGCGAGCATCGCGTTCAGGGAGGTGGCGAAGTCGCGTTGCTCGGCGTCCAGGAGGAAGCGCATCACCGGCGTCCCTTCGGCAGGCCCAGCAGACGCTCGGCGATGATGTCGCGTTGGATCTCGTTCGTGCCGGCGTAGATGGGGCCGGCGAGGGCGAAGACATAGCGCTCGGACCAGTCGGGGTCCTCATCCTCGCCGAGGAGATCCAGAGCCGTCTCGGTGAGCGCGATGTCGTACTCGGACCAGAAGACCTTGTTGAGGCTGGACTCCGGGCCGATCGACTCCCCGTCCAGGAAGCGGGAGGCGGCGGCGAAAGTGAAGAGCTGGTACGCGCGGGCACCGATCAGGGCGTCGGCCACGCGGGTGCGGGCGGACGCGGGGCCGCCCTGGGCCCGCCAGAGGGCGCGCAGCCGGTCGGCGCTCGCCAGGAATCGGCCCGGTGAGCGCAGCATCAGCCCCCGTTCGTTGCCCGCCGTCGACATCGCGATCCGCCAGCCCTGGCCGGGCTCGCCGATGACGTCCTCGTCCGGCACGAACACCTCGTCCAGGAAGAGCTCGGCGAAGGCCGGCTTCCCGTCGAGGCGGCGGATCGGGCGGACGGTGACCCCGGGGGCCCGCAGGTCGAACATCAGGTAGGTCAGGCCCTGGTGGGGTTTCGGGGTGTCCGGGTCGGTGCGGAAGAGCCCGAAGGCGCGGTCCGCGAAGGCGGCCCTGGAGGACCAGGTCTTCTGGCCGCTGAGCAGCCAGCCCCCTTCCGTGCGCACCCCCCTGGACCTCAGAGACGCCAGGTCCGAGCCCGCCTCCGGCTCCGACCATGCCTGCGCCCAGATCACCTCACCGGTGGCCATCGGCGGCAGCACGCGCGCGCGTTGCTCCGGTGTGCCGTGGTCGAAGAGGGTCGGGGCGAGGAGGCTGACGCCGTTCTGGTTGACGCGTCCGGGCGCCCCGGCCGCGTAGTACTCCTCCTCGAAGACCAGCCAGCCGACGATTCCCGCGTCCCGGCCGCCGTACTCGGTCGGCCAGTTGACCACCGACCAGCGGTCCTCGGCGAGTTCCGCCTCCCAGACGCGATGGGCGGCGAAGCCCTCCCGGGTCTCCAGGGAGGGCAGCGGGGAGGCGGGCACATGCGCGCGCAGCCACGCGCGGGCCTCGGCGCGGAAGGCCTCTTCCTCCTGCGTGAACGCCAGATCCATGGACACCCGTCCTTCCCTAACAAGTGTTTGGTAGGTTAGCGTGGCGCTATGACAGGCGTCGAGAGTCCGGTGTACGAACCGGGGCACGGGCTGCTGAAGGGACGCACCGCCGTCATCACCGCCGCCGCGGGCGCGGGCATCGGCGGGGCGACCGCGCGCCGCTTCCTGGAGGAGGGCGCCCGCGTCCTGATCAGCGACGCGCACGCACGCCGGCTGAAGGAGTACGGCGCCGAGCTGGCCGGGGAGTTCCAGGGCGCGGTGACCTCCGTGCCGTGCGACGTCACCGACGAGGCGCAGGTCGGCGCACTGTTCGACGCGGCCGTCCGGGAGCACGGGCGACTGGACATCGTCGTCAACAACGCCGGCCTGGGCGGGACTTCGGAGCTCGTCGAGATGACCGACGAGCAGTGGACCCGGGTCCTGGACGTCACCTTGAACGGCACGTTCCGGTGCACGCGGGCGGCCCTGCGCCGTATGCGCGCAACAGGTGGTGCCATCGTCAACAACGCCTCCGTCGTCGGCTGGCGCGCCCAGGCCGGACAGGCCCACTACGCCGCCGCCAAGGCCGGGGTCATGGCGCTGACCCGGTGCGCGGCGCTGGAGGCGGCCGAGTACGGCGTACGCGTCAACGCCGTGTCACCGAGCCTCGCCATGCACCCGCACCTGGTGAAGGTGACCTCGGCCCAGCTGCTGGAGGAGCTGACCGCGCGCGAGGCCTTCGGGCGGTACGCCGAGCCCTGGGAGGTGGCCAACGTGATCGTGTTCCTGGCCTCCGGCTACTCCTCGTACATGACGGGCGAGGTCGTCGCCGTCAGCAGCCAGCACGCATAGGACGACAATGACTTCGTGCCGACCAAGAAGAAGCCCCAGGTGAGTGCCGCCGCGCCCGCGCGCCGCCGTGAACTCCTCGAGACCGCCGCCGAGGTCTTCGCCGAGCAGGGCTACAACGCCACGACCGTACGCAAGATCGCGGACCACGCGGGCATGCTCGCGGGCAGCCTCTACTACCACTTCGACTCCAAGGAATCGATGCTGGAGGAGATCCTGCGGACCTTCCTCGACGAGCTCTGGGACGGCTACGACGCCGTCCTGGGCGCCGAACTCGGCCCGCGCGAGACGCTGGAGGCCCTGGTCACCGAGTCGTTCCGGGAGATCGACCGGCACCGCGCCGCCGTCGCGATCTACCAGAAGGAGAGCAAGCAGCTGGTGGCGCAGGAACGGTTCGCGTTCCTCGCCGAGTCGCAGCGCAGGTTCGAGAAGGCCTGGCTGTCCACGCTGGAGCGCGGGGTCGCGGCCGAGGTGTTCCGGGCCGACCTCGACGTACGGCTGACCTACCGGTTCGTGCGCGACACCGTGTGGGTCGCCGCGTCCTGGTACCGGCCCGGCGGACAGCACAGCCCGGAGGAGATCGCCCGGCAGTACCTGTCGATGGTGCTGGACGGGATCGCCGTACGTACGTGACTCACTGGGGAGTTGCCATGGCCGAGGCCTACATCGTCGAAGCGGTCCGTACGCCCGTCGGGCGGCGCGGGGGAGGACTGAGCGGGGTCCACCCGGCCGATCTGGGCGCGCATGTGCTGCGCGCGCTGGTCGAGCGGGCCGGGGTCGACCCCGCAGCCGTCGAGGACGTCGTCTTCGGGTGTCTGGACGCGGTCGGGCCGCAGGCCGGAGACATCGCGCGGACCTCCTGGCTCGCGGCCGGGCTGCCCGAGGAGGTGCCCGGGGTGACCGTGGACCGGCAGTGCGGGTCCTCGCAGCAGGCCGTGCACTTCGCCGCGCAGGGCGTGCTGTCCGGGACGCAGGACCTCGTGGTCGCCGGCGGGGTGCAGAACATGTCGATGATCCCGATCGCCTTCGCGACCCGGCAGGCCGCCGAGCCGCTCGGGCTGACCCAGGGGCCCTTCGCGGGCAGCGAGGGGTGGCGGGCGCGGTACGGGGACCGGGCGGTGAACCAGTTCGTCGGCGCCGAGATGATCGCCGGGAAATGGGGGATCAGCCGCGAGGACCAGGAGGAGTTCGCGCTGCGGTCCCACCGGCGGGCACTGCGGGCCATCGACGAGGGGCGCTTCGAGCGCGAGACGGTGGCCTACGGCTCCGTGGCGGTCGACGAGGGCCCGCGCCGGGACACGTCCCTGGAGAAGATGGCCGGACTGAAGCCGGTGATCGAGGGCGGCACCATCACCGCCGCCTGCTCCTCCCAGGTCTCCGACGGGGCGGCGGCCATGCTGCTGGCCTCGGAGCGGGCGGTGCGCGAACACGGCCTCACCCCACGCGCCCGCGTGCACCACCTCTCCGTACGCGGCGAGGACCCCATCCGCATGCTCACCGCCCCCATCCCGGCCACCGCGCACGCCCTGAAGAAGACCGGCCTCACCATCGACGACATCGACCTCGTCGAGATCAACGAGGCTTTCGCGCCGGTGGTGCTGGCCTGGCTGAAGGAGACGGGAGCCGATCCGCGGAAGGTCAACGTCAACGGCGGCGCGATCGCCCTCGGGCATCCGCTGGGCGCGACCGGAGTGAAGCTGATGACGACCCTGCTGCACGAACTGGAGCGCACCGGCGGCCGGTTCGGGCTCCAGACCATGTGCGAGGGCGGGGGACAGGCGAACGTGACGGTCATCGAGCGGCTGTGAGGCGGTGGGACGCCCGCTTCGGCGGACGGAGTCCGGCGCAGGCTCCCGAAGCCCGTGAGGCCCCCTGGGGCCGAGCGGTGCGAAGGGGCCGTCGGGGATGGTGCCCATGTGCGAGGGCGGGGGCAGGCGAACGTGACGGTCATCGAGCGGCTTTGAGGCCCTCCAGGACTTCCTCCGCCTCCTTCATGATCCGCTCCACCAGCTCCGCGCACGACGGCAGGTCGTCGACCACCCCGGCGACCTGCCCGGAGGCCATGACCCCGAGATCCGTACGGCCGTCCACCATCGCCGACTTGAGGAGCATCGGGGTGTTGGCGGCGAGGAGGACCTGGCTCCAGGTGAGGTCCTTGCCGTGGCGCATCGCGAGGCCGTCGTGGAGGAGCTGCCGCCAGGTCAGACCGGAGAGCCCGCGGAAGCGGGCCGCGTGCCGGCCGGCCCGCAGCAGGGCGCGCGTACGCCCCGCGCGCTCCAGGGAGTCCACCAGGTCCGTGCGGAGCATGCGGTGCGGTAGGCCGTCCACCGCCCGGGTCACCGTCACGTCCTTCACCGTCGCCGCCAGGTAGCGCGCCTTCACCGCGTCCGGCACCGTCGAGTCCGAGGTGAGCAGGAAGCGGGTGCCCATGGCGACGCCCGCCCCCCCGTACGCCAGCGCCGCGACCAGACCCCGCCCGTCGAAGAAGCCACCCGCCGCCACGACCGGGATGTCCACCGCGTCCACCACCTGCGGCAGCAGGACCGTCGTCGCCACCTCCCCGGTGTGCCCGCCACCCTCCCCGCCCTGCACGATCACCGCGTCCGCGCCCCAGGCCGCGACCTTCTCGGCATGGCGCCGGGCGCCGACGGACGGGACGACGACGACCCCCGCCTCCTTGAGCACGCCGATCAGCTCGGCGGAGGGCGCGAGTGCGAAGGACGCCACCCGCACGCCCTCGTCGATGATCACGTGCACCCGGTCGCCGGCGTCCGCCGCGTCGGCCCGCAGATTGACCCCGAAGGGCGCGTCCGTGCGGGACCTGACCTCCCGTACGGCCTCCCGGAGCTGGTCGATGGTCATGGTCGCCGAGGCCAGGATGCCGAGCGCCCCCGCGTTCGCCGTGGCCGAGACCAGGCGGGGTCCCGCCACCCATCCCATCCCGGTCTGCACGATCGGATACCTGACCCCGGCCAGCCGGGTGAGCGCGGTCTCCATCAGCCGCCGACCTCCCGTGCGCGCGTGCAGGCCGGGTCGAGCACCTCGCGGATCAACTCCAGTTCATGGGCGGTCGGTTCGCGGGTGTACGGCACCTCGTGCGGGATCACCGGATCGAAGCCGGTGGCCTCCCGGACCTGTTCCACGGTGACCCCCGGATGCAGCGAGGCCAGCCGCATCGAGCGGTCCGGGGTGTCGAAGTCGAAGACGCCGAGGTCGGAGACGACTCGCGGGATGCGGTGGAAACGTGCCCCGGCGGCGTGGTCGTACCCGACCCCGCACACCATGTCGACCTTCTCGACGAAGACCCGGCGGGAGTGTTTGGGGATCCAGTAACTGGTCGGGTTGTTCAGGGTGTTGACCGGGGCGCCCCGCACGCCCAGCAGCTGCCGCTTCGGCCTCGCCCAGTCGCCGATGCAGGAGATGTTCTGGTTGCCGTGGCGGTCGATCTGGCTCGCGCCCATCATCACGTGCCGCCGGCCGCCGGTGACCAGGGCGAGGTGCTGGCGGTAGGGCAGCCAGCCCTCGGGCGTGCCGTCCGGGCGGACCAGCAGGGCCTCGCCGTCGGTCAGCAGCAGGTCGGGGGAGAAGGTGAGGCGGGCGAGCCGGGCTCCGATCGAGGGGATCAGGCCCATCGGGCTCGCGAGGATCTCGCCCGCGTCCCGCCATGCCTCGGCGCAGGCGATCACGCAGTACTCACTCCGGGTCACGGTCATGAAGTCCTCCCCCGGGATAGCGTGCGGCGAACTCCGGCCAGGGCGTGGTCGCGTACTCCCGCTGCACGGCCTCGTCCCGGCCGTAGTCGGGGGCGCAGGAGGTGAAGTGCGCGCCGCCCGGAGCCTCGACCACGCCGGTGACCGTGTGCCGCTTGACCAGCAGCGACTGCGGCGGCGCCTCCTTGGTCAACTCCGCGGTGTCCACGATCCGTTCGCAGGAGACGTACGCGGCGTCGGCCGCCTCGCAGAACAGGTCGTCGAAGTACGGGTCGGGGCCCAGACACTGGCCGTTGCCCAGCCGGTCGGCGCGGTTCAGGTGCACCAGGGCGGCATCCAGGGCGAGCGCGGGCATGGCCACGAACGTCTCCTGGTCGTCGTACGGCGAGGTCACCGTCCGCAGGCCGGGGTTGACCCGCATGACGTCCGAACCGATACCCGCCCGCACCGGCAGGAACGGCAGCCGGTGCGCCGCTGCCCGCAGGCCCCACATGAACATCGCCTCGTCGACCTCCACGAGCTCGAAGGCACCGGCCTCGCGGGCCGCCCGGTAGTGCGGTTCGAGCGGGATCGAGTCGAGGGTGACGAAGGCGGCGACCAGCTTGCGGATACGCCCCGCGGCGGCGAGCATGCCGACGTCCGGGCCGCCGTACGAGACGATCGTCAGGTCGGTGACGTCCGAGCGCAGCAGCGCGCGGACCAGCGCCATCGGCTTGCGGCGCGAACCCCAGCCGCCGATGCCGAGCGTCATGCCGCTGCGCAGCCGGGAGACGACCTCGTCGGCCGTCATGGTCTTGTCGCTCACTCGGCCTCCCTGCCGAACCTGTCACGGACCCGGTCGGCGATCCCGCTGACGCTCGCCTCGTAGGTGAAGCCCTGCTCGTAGCGGTAGCCGCGGCGGACGTCGACCGGGTCGATGCCGTTGATGGCGGCCTTGGCGAGACGCAGCAGCTCACCGTCCTTCGCGGCTATCTCACGGGCCAACTCCCGTGCTGCGACGGCGAGTTCGTCCCTCGGTACGACCTTCCACACCGAACCGTGCCGGTGCAGTTCGGCGGCGGTGACCGTGCGGGAGGTGAAGTACAGGGCGCGCATGAGGTGCTGGGGCACCAGGCGGGCCAGATGCGTGGCCGCGCCGAGGGCCCCGCGGTCCAGCTCGGGCAGGCCGAAGGTGGCGTCCTCGCTCGCCACGATCACATCCGCGTTGCCCACCAGGCCGACGCCTCCGCCCAGGCAGAATCCCTGCACGGCCGCCACCACGGGCACCTCGCAGTCGTACACCGCCGAAAATGCCTCGAAGCAACCGCGGTTGGCGCCGACGAGGGCGGCCGCGCCGCGCGTCTGGATCTCCTTGATGTCCACGCCCGCGTTGAAGCCACGCCCCTCGGCCGCCAGGACCACACACCTGACCTCCGGATCGCGGCCCGCCGCGCGCACGGCGTCGGCCAGGGCGAACCAGCCGTCCACCGGAAGGGCGTTCACCGGCGGGAAGTCGACCCCGACCAGGACGATCCCCTTTTCCGGGGACGAGGTGGAGACACCCATGGCCGCATCAGCTACCTTTCCACCAAACGTTTGTTAGGTGAAGGGTAGCGGTGAATGGAGCTGAACGGGAGGGTCGTGGTCGTCACCGGCGGCACGCGGGGAGTCGGCGCCGGGATCGCCCGCTGCTTCGCCGAGGCGGGGGCGGACGTCGTCGTCTGCGCGCGCAGGCCGCCCGAAGTCCCGTTGCCGAAGGCGCGGTTCGTGGAACTGGACGTCCGCGACGCGGACGCCGTACGGCACTTCTTCGCCGAACTGCCGCGCCTGGACGTCCTGGTCAACAACGCGGGCGGGGCGCCCCATCGGCTGCTCGCCGACGCTCCCGCCGAACGGCATGTCCGCGTGCTGGAGTTGAACCTCCTCGCCCCCTTGGCGGTGTCCCTGGCCGCGTTCGAGCACCTCAAACGGACCCGGGGCTCCATCGTCATGATCGGGAGCGTCAGCGGCGGCCGGCCCTCGCCCGGGACGGCCGCGTACGGGGCGGCCAAGGCGGGCCTGGAGAACCTCGCCCGCTCGATGGCCGTGGAGTGGGCACCGGACGTGCGCGTGAACACCCTGGTCGTCGGCATGGTCCGCACCGAGCAGTCGCATCTGCACTACGGCGACGAGGAGGGCATCGCCGCCGTCTCCCGCACGGTCCCGCTCGGCCGCCTGGCCGAGCCCTCGGACGTGGGCGCGGCCGCCGTGTTCCTCGCCTCGGACGCCGCCGCGTACATCAGCGGGGCCTCGCTTCTGGTGCACGGCGGCGGGGAGCGGCCGGCGTTCCGGGACGCCGCCACGGTCAACAAGGAGACGTGAACCATCAACAGGGAGACGTGAGATGACCGGAATCTGCGACGGCCGGGTCGTCGTCGTCACCGGCGCGGGCCGCGGTCTCGGCCGCGCCCACGCGCTCGCCTTCGCAGCCGAGGGCGCCCGGGTCGTCGTCAACGACCTCGGCGTCGGCCTCGACGGCACACCGGGCCCCGGCAGCCCCGCCTCCCTCGTCGCCGCGGAGATCCGCGCGGCGGGCGGGGAGGCGATCGCCCACGGCGGCGACATCGCGACACCCGACGGCGCCGCGTCCCTCGTCCAGGCCGCCCTGGAGGCGTACGGCCGCCTCGACACCCTCGTCAACAACGCCGGGTTCCTGCGCGACCGGATGCTGGTGAATCTCGACGAGGACGACTGGGACGCGGTGCTGCGGGTCCATCTGAAGGGCCACTTCCTGCCGCTGAAGCATGCGGCGGCGTATTGGCGGGCGCAGACCAAGGCGGGACGTACGCCGGTGGCCAGGATCGTGAACACGTCCAGCGGGGCGGGTCTGTCGGGCTCGGTCGGACAGGGGAACTACAGCGCCGCGAAGGCCGGAATCGTAGGCCTGACCCTGGTCGCGGCGGCAGAACTCGCCCGCTACGGCGTCCAGGTCAACGCGATCGCCCCCGCGGCCCGGACGCGGATGACGGAGCGGACCTTCGCCGACACCATGACCGCCCCCTCCGACGGCTTCGACGCGATGGCCCCGGAGAACGTGTCCCCGCTGGTGGTCTGGCTGGGCTCGGCGGCGAGCGCGGGGGTGAGCGGCCGGGTCTTCGAGGCGGAGGGCGGCCGCATCACGGTGATGGAGGGCTGGCGGCCGGGCCCGACGGCCGACAGAGGTGCGAGATGGACCCCGACGGAGGCGGGAGAGACAGCACTGAAGCTGTTGGGGGAGGCCGAGACACCCCAGCCGGTCTACGGGGCGTCACCGGATCCGCTCCGCCACGACGACGCGGCAGACGGCACACAACCCTAGGTGTCACACTCCAGCACCGTCCGGCACACAGCACACCGCGCCCGCACCCGCCCCCGCACAGGCACCCGGATCCGCTGATGGCACGTGGGGCAGGGGAAGGACACCCGCAACCGCCCGCCCCCGTCGGGGGTGAACGTGTAGGGCACCCCGGGCTGCGGCCCCGGACCCGCGTGCCGCCGATCCCGTGCGTACCGCCGCCGCCCCGCCCACCCCGCGGCCGTGAGCGGCGGCTGCTGCTCGTCCTCCCGAGCCCGCGCCATCCCCCTCACATACGCCGTATACGCCTGAGCGCTGGTGAACCACACCGAGGGATCCTCCCCGAACACCAGCGACCGCTTGGCCAGCACGTACCCGAACTCCTCCGGCGTCAGATACCCCAGCTTCTGCGAGGACGCCGCGTCCTCCCGGTACGCGTCCAGCAGCAGCCACCCCGCCCCCAGATACGTCGTCGCGGTGTCCGTGAGGATCTCGTTCTCGCGCACCCCCGGGAAGGAGAGGTCCAGCCGGTGCAGGTACACGTGCATGACCTCGTGGGCCAGCGCCGCACCGATGTCCCGCCGATGCGTGCGGAAACGGTCGTTCAGCTCGACGAAGTACTCGGGGCCCGCGGTGAGTTCGACGTTCGCCGCGTGGGTCATCTCCCGGAAGCTGACCACGAACCGGGCGTCCGGCAGCCGGTAGTGCCGCACCAGCTCCCGGGCCACCCGCTGCGCGCCGAGATAGAGATCGTCCGTGTCGCAGAACGCCACGTCCACCGGGGCCACGCTCGTCGCGAACGTCTGGACGGTGTCGTAGGAGAGCCGCTTGTAGAGCGCGTTGATCGAGGCCCGCACCGTCTCCAGGTGCGGGTAGCCGTGCTGGACCGGTCCGTCGTTCGTCACGCCCGTACCCCCAAGACGCCCAGAACCCGATTCCACTCTACGAGGTTGTGAGCGGATTCTCGTGGGTCGGATCCGGGGCGCGCAGCCGAAGCCCGGGTGTGTGGGCCGGTGCCTCCTCCAGCTCCAGCACCCACACGTCGTTGCCGTCCTCCCGCAGCACCGGACCGGGAACGTACAGCGTCCGCTGCGGGCCCGCGGACCAGTACCGGCCGAGGTTGAAGCCGTTGACCCACACGAACCCCCGGGTCCAGCCCGGCAGCTCGAGCACCGCGTCCCCGGCGCCCCGCACGCTCACCTCACCCCGGTACAGGCCCGCCGAGCCGTCCCAGGGGACTTCCCCGAAGCCGATCCCCGCCACCTGGTCCAGCGAGTCCAGCGAGTCCAGCCGCAGCCCCCGCGCCCGCACCCCGTGCAGGAACTGCCGCTCGTGCAGCAGCCCCCCGGTGATCCCCTTGGCCTCCCCGCTGCGGGGCCCGTAGTTGACCCGCCCCAGCGACTCCACCCACAGTTCCACGCGCGCGTGCCCCGCGACCGGCTCCTTGAGCTGCACGTCGTCCTCGGTGAGCACCCCGGCCCGCTCCCCGTCGACGTACACCACCGCGAGATCCCTGAGCCCCCGCGCGATCAGCGGGTACGGCTGCCGCGGCCCCGGCACGGTCACCTCGTACCGCACCAGCCCCCGGTCCACGTCCAGCTCCTCGAAGGTCGGCGGGACGGGCCCCTCGAAGAGCGGTCCGCCGCACTCCTCCAGAACGGCGGGCAGGGAAGCCCACTCGGGCAGATTCACGTCACCGCCCTCCGCGAGCACCCCGGGCGCGGGCGGCAGGTCGGCCACCGGCCCGTACGCGGCCAGCACCTCCCTGAAACGCCAGAACTTCTCCGTCGGCCTGCCGTACTCGTCGATCGGCGCGTCGTAGTCGTACGACGTCACGTCCGGCTCCAGCGGACCGTCGTGCAGCGCGCCCCCGCCCCGGTTGGCGCCCGCCCAGCCCGCGAAGTTCGTGCCCCCGTGCGCCATGTAGAGGTTCACCGAGGCCCCGCACTCCAGAATCTCCCGCAGCGCCGCGGCCGCGTCCGCGGCGTCCCGTACGACCTGCTCCCCGCCCCAGTGCTCGAACCAGCCGCACCAGAACTCCATGCACATCAGCGGGCCGTCCGGCCGGTACCGGCGCAGCGTCTCGAAGGCCGTGCGCGCGTCGGAGCCGAAGTTCACCGTGGCGAGGACACCGGGCACCGAGCCGCCGGTGAGCATGTGGTCCTCGGGGCCGTCCGAGGTGCACAGGGGTACGGACACGCCCTCCGTGCGCAGCAGTGCGGCCAGCCACCGCAGGTACTCGGCGTCCGAGCCGTAGCTGCCGTACTCGTTCTCCACCTGCACCATGAGCACCGGGCCACCGCGGTCGATCTGCCGCTCCACGACCTGCGGCAGCAGCCGCCCGAACCAGCGCTCGACCTGGCTCAGGTACCGTTCGTCGTTCGTGCGCGCATGCCCTTGGAGCCAGTGCGGCAGGCCGCCGTTCTCCCACTCCGCGCAGATGTAGGGGCCAGGGCGGACGATCGCCCACAGCCCGGCGTCCCGGGCCGCGTCCAGGAACCGGCCCAGCGCCTCCACGTCCCGGAACTCACCCGGGTGCGGCTCGTGGAGGTTCCACGGCACGTACGTCTCCACGCAGTTGAGGCCCATCGCCCGCAGCATCGCCAGCCGGTGCCCCCACTGCGCCTCGTGTACCCGGAAGTAGTGCAGCGCGCCGGACAGCAGCCGCACCGGCCGCCCGTCCAGCAGGAAATCGGTTTCACCCACCGTGAACTCGCTCATGGGCTCCACCCTCACCACTGGCGACGACCACGTCCATGGACAAAGATCAACGCTGCTTGGACCGAAGCGCAGGCAAGGAGCGCGATGTACCACACCTGGATGCGTTTCCTGACCCCCAGCCCCGTCCACCACCGCCTGGGCCTGGTCTGCCTGGGAGTCGGCCTCCAGTACGGCGCGCTGCCCACCGTCGGTCCCCGCACCCTCGACAGCCACGTCGCCGTCGTCATCAGCACCGGCACCGGGTGGTACGAGACTCCCGACGGGCGGCGTACGACGGTCACCGCGCCCGCACTGCTGTGGCTCACGCCCGGCATCCCCCACCACTACGCGCCGGACCCGGAAACCGGCTGGGACGAGGGGTTCGTCGGCTTCACCGGGCCCGCCACCGCCACCTACACCGAACTCGGCTACATCGCACCCGACCGCCCCGTCGTGCCCCTGTCCGACGCCACCAGCCCGCGCGCGGTGATCGCCCGCATCGCCCGGGCCGCCCGCCGCGACAACCCCCTCCTGGAGGTGGAGACCGGCGCCGCCGTCCACGAGCTCCTGGTCGCCCTGCGCCGCGCCCGCGCCGACCTCGCCCCCGATGGCGACCCCGTCCTCAAGGCCCTCGCCCGCGACGCCTTCAAACCCATGTCCGTCGCCGACCACGCCACCCGGCACGGCATGACCCTCGCCGAACTGCGCACCGCCGTCCGCCGCGGCGCCGGCTGCAGCCCCAAGGACTACCTCCTCGGCATCCGCCTCGGCCGCGCCAAGGAACTCCTCGCCGCCACCGAACTCCCCGTCGCCTCGATCGCCCGCCGCGTCGGCTACGACGACCCCGCCTACTTCTCCCGCCTCTTCACCCGCCGCGTCGGCATGGCCCCGATCCGCTTCCGCGCCCAGGAAAGCCGGACCGTCCCCGGCGGCTGGAGCAACCAGGTGCCGGATCCGGATGATCCGCCGCGGATCTGACGCCGGGGTGGGGGACGCGGGTGCGGGGGAGCGGGTTCCGTTCCGGGCCGATGCGGCCTGATCCGCCGGACAGGCTCTCGCGGCTACGAGGTCGCGCCGAAGTCCTGGGTCCAGTAGGAGCCCGGCTGGGCCAGGCCGATGCCGATCTCCTTGAAGGCGCAGTTGAGGATGTTCGCCTTGTGGCCGGGGCTGTTCATCCAGCCGTCCATGACGCTCTCGGGGGAGCTGTAGCCGTAGGCGACGTTCTCGCCCGCCGTCCTGAACGCGTAGCCCACGCGGGCGAGCCGGTCGCCCATGGACGAGCCGTCGGAACCGGTGTGGGACATGTTCTGGTGGTCGGCCATGTCCTGGCTGTGGTCCTGGGCGGCCTTGGTGAGCTTGGCGTTCTCGGCCACCGGCGAGCAACCGGCCTTCGCGCGCTCGGCGTTGACGAGAGTGAGCACCTGGTCCTTGGGCCCCGGGTCCACGTCGGCGGCGGCCTGAGGTGTGCTGCTGAAGGCCGTGGACTTGGGGAAGCTCGACGGCGTCGCGGGCGAGCCGGCGACCGGCGTGGCGGTCGGGGTGCGGGACGCCTTGGGGGACGAGCTCGGGGAGGGGCTGGCGGAGGCGCTCGGGGTGTCGGTCGGGGTGGCCTTGGCGGAGGTCGGCGACGCCAGTGCGGTCGCGGATGCGAAAGCCGACGACGACGGCTTCGGAGTGGCCACCGGATCCGGCTTCTCGCCCCAGCCCCACCAGCTGAACGAGAGGATGTCCCAGCCGCCCAGCCCATTGCCGCTCGCCTGGGCTGCCACAGGGACCGCCACGGCGCCCACCGACACCACGGCGGCTATGACACCGGCTGTCCTACGGCGCTTCGGCTTCTGGCGATGTCGGGCCATGGTGACCTCATTCAGATAGTCCGGTGTTCGATGGCAAACGTCAGTGCAAAGGGGTTCTCCTCCTGCGGCCCGTCGACGAGCCCGGTCATTATGTGGACCGCTGGGCACACCGGGCAACGAACGCCCCTGCGGCGGCGGGGCTCACGCTCCGTGACGCCCCGATCCGCGAATCCGGATCCCTTCACATCTCCTTGCGCAGCCGCACACACGTGTGACCAGGCGGAGCGCGGCTTTTCGCAACCGCGATCACGACGCCGGGCGATCGGCCGAATTTCCCGGTCCAGGTGACAGCATCCCGATTCGGCCCGGAGGGGCACGCTTGCCACTTATCGGCAACGGGCCAATCGGCGCCATCGCCGACAATTCCGGCGTGACGCACATCACTGCAACCTGACGGCGCCCGGTGACGACCAGAAGGCATCTCTACACAACAGGACCGTTCAGGACTCTCGCGGTGAAGGTGGCCAGGTGGGCGCGGAGCGTTTCCCGGGGTGCGCCCTCGTGTCCGGCGAGGTGTTCGACGAGGTCTGCACGGGTGACGGCGAGGAGGGCGTGGGCGGTGAAGGCGGGATCCGGGAGGCCGGGGATCCGGCGCAGGGTGGATTCCAGCAGGGCGTGCCAGTGCCCGTAATGCTCCGCCCGGTACGGGCTGTCGTCCCCGGTGCCCTCGAGGGCCAGGACGAGGTGACGGTTGTCGAGCTTGAAGCGCAGGAGGGTGTCGAGCAGGGCGAACACGCGCTCCGGCGCGGGGGTTTCGGGCCCGAGCGGAGGCGGGCCCGATTCCACGGCCTGGCGCACCGGTTCGAGCCGCGCCTCGTACAGCGCGCGGATCAGCCCGGTGCGGTCGCCGAAGGCCCGGAAGAGCGACGCCTTGCCGACTCCGGCCGCGGTCGCGACGTCGGCCATCGTGACGGCTTCCGCGCTCCCGCCGTCGGCGAAGAGCGCGTCGGCGGCCGCGAGGAGGGCCGCCCGGTTCCGGACGGCGTCCTTGCGTGGTGTGCGCTCGGCCATGCGATGTGGTTCCCTCCGGCTGCGAAGCGGACTCCGGGTCCGTATCCGCTTGTAAAGCGGACCCCGGGTCCGTATCGTTCCTGTCGGTTGAAGCGGACCTCGGGTCCGTATCGTACGACGGGACGGAGATCCCCCATGCCCGCGATCACCACCTCACCGGCGGACCTGTACCGACACAGTCTGCGTCTGCTGCTGGACAAGGACATCGCCGCCTGGGTCGACCTGTGGGCCGAGGACGGCACCATGGAGTTCCCCTTCGCGCCGCCGGGCCGACCCCGGCGACTGGACGGCAAGCAGGCCGTCGCCGCGTACATGCGCCCCTACCCCGACCACATCGACCTGCACGACTTTCCCGAGGTGCGGATCCACGAGACCACCGACCCCGAGACGATCGTGGTGGAGATGCGCGGAGTGGGCCGCGTGGTCGCGACGGACGGCCCCTTTGAGATGACCTACATCGCCGTGGTGACCGTACGGGACGGGCTCATCGTCTCCTACCGGGACTACTGGGACCCGCTGGCCGCCCTCGCCCTCGACGGCACCGGCCTCGGGGAGACCGACCGATGACCGGCCTCACCCTGGTCACAGGCGCCACCGGCACCACCGGCAGCCGCGTCACTGCACAGCTCACCACCGCCGGTCACCGCGTCAGAGCCGCGAGCCGCCGCGGCACCCCCGTCCCGCAGGCGGAGCCGGTCCCCTTCGACTGGTACGACCCCGCCACCCACGCAGACGCCCTCTCCGGAGTCGACCGCGTCTACCTCGTACCGCCCGTGGGCGACCCGCACCCGGCGGCGGTCATGCTCCCCTTCCTCCGGCGGGCCCGCGCGGCCGGCGTCGGCCGCGCGGTGCTGCTCAGTTCGTCGGCCGTTCCCGAGGGCGGCCCGGCCGTGGGGGTGGTCCACCAGGCGCTGCCGGACCTCTTCGACGCATGGGCGGTCCTACGGCCGTCCTGGTTCATGCAGAACTTCACGGGCACCCACATGCACGCGCTCGGCATCCGCGACACCGGCACCATCCATACGGCGGCCGGGAAGGGCCGGGTCGGCTTCGTCGACGCCGAGGACATCGCCGCCGTCGCCGTGCGCGCCCTGACCGACGTACGCTCCCCCGACTCCGACCTGGTCCTCACCGGCCCGCAGGCACTCAGCCACGACGACATCGCCACGGTCGTCACCGAGGTCACCGGCCGCCCGGTCGTCCACCGCCACCTGACCCACGAGCAGCAGTGCGACCGCCTCGCGCCGCTGGTGGGACGGGAGTTCGCCGAGCTGCTGGCCGGCCTGGACCGCGCCATCGCCGAGGGCGCCGAGGACCGTACGACCGACGTGGTCCGGCGCCTCACCGGGCGACCACCGCACGACTTCCGCACGGTGGTCGCCCGCGAGTCGACGGACCTGGGCTGAAGTCCGGTCAGAACACGCCCTTGTACCCCTGCCACCCGGTCGCGATCTTCGTACGGGTCCCGAAGGGCCCCTTGCCGTTACCGGTGTTGCGGTGTTGCGCCACATCGCGCCCGAGGTGTCCCGGGAGACGATGTCCGCCTTCCCGTCACCGGTGATGTCGCCGACGCCGACGACGACGTCGTACGACGAGCCCCAGTTCGCGGCGAGCTTCCCCCGCGCCTCGAAGCCGCCGGAGCCGTTCCCGTCGTAACGCCACAGGGTGTTCGACTTGTCCTGGGCCAACAGGTCCCCGCGGCCGTCGCCGTTGAAGTCGCCGACGCCCACGATCTTCTTGTACGTCTTCCAGTTGTCGTAGAGCTTCACCCGCGCCGACAGCTTCCCCGCGCTCGTCCCCTTGTACAGGTACACGGTGCCGGTGGAGCTGTTGCGGGCGATGAGGTCGGGCCGCCCGTCGCGGAACGGCCCTCCTGGGCATGCAGATAGCCACTGGGCCCCGCGCTGCGGATCCGGTCCGCGCGCGCGGCATAACGGTTGGACTGGAAGACCTTCTCCGCCGCGAGGGCGGTGCCGGCAGAGGCGGTGGCCGTGCCGGTGATTCCTCCACCGATCGCGGTGAGGACCGCCAGTGCGGCTATGACCCCGCGGGAAGTGGTACGTCTGGCCGACATCGGCTCCTGGGCCTCTGGTCGGAACGAAGGCAGAGCACGACGGGACGACGGCGGCCCAACAGGCGCACGTCACATGAACGGTGGAATGTCCCCGGCCCCCCGGCCGTCCCCCCAGGCACAGCCGCATGAGGCCAATACCAGCCTGTGCGGCCGTGCCGGTCGCTCCCCGCCGGGGCCCGCGCCGGGCCGCGAGGGGCCGAGCGCGGCCGTGATCGTCTAGCACCCCGTCCCTCACGATCGCCCCGAAGAGCAGATGATCGGAAAGACGCTGCCCAGGGTCGAACCCGCGGTCCCCGATCCGGCCGATCCGACGAGGAACCCGTCGACCCGCCCCCGTAGGGTTGTCGCTCATGACCACCAGCAACATCGGACCCGGTGACGTCGACCCCGCCGTCCGCGAAGAGCTCGCCCGGCTGCGCGACAGCATCGACAACATCGACGCGGCCGTCGTCCACATGCTCGCCGAACGGTTCAAGGCCACCCAGCAGGTCGGCCACCTCAAGGCCCGCCACCAGTTGCCGCCCGCCGACCCGGCCCGCGAAGCCCGCCAGATCGAGCGGCTGCGCACCCTCGCCGAGAACGCCAAACTCGACCCGGCCTTCGCTGAGAAGTTCCTGAATTTCATCATCGCCGAGGTGATCAGACACCACGAGCGCATCGCCGAGGACGCCGTCAACGGATCCGACCCCCTGGCCGATTGACCTCGGCCGACACACAAGGGAGGTGACACGGCCGCCCGCACCCGGCATGCTGCGCTGTGCACTCCTTGTCAGCCCGCGAGCACTCCGTGTCAGCGCACGGGCGTAGGCTGGCTGTCCGCGAGGGAGGGACGTCGGGCCATGCCTTCGGATGCCAAGATCCTCATCGTCGACGACCACGAGGACACGCTCTACGCCCTGGAGAGCGCGCTGGCCCCGCTGGGTTACCAGCTCGCCCGCGCCACCAGCGGTGACGAGGCCCTCAAGCAGGTGCTCAGGGGCCAGGTCGGCCTCCTGCTCCTCGACGTACGGATGCCCGGCGTCAGCGGCCTCGACGTGGTCCGCTACATGCGGCGCCTTGAGCAGACCCAGCACATCCCCGTCATCCTGCTCACCGGCTTCGGCCCCGACCACGAGCTGACCTCCGCCGCCTTCGGCCTCGGCGTCGCCGACCTCTTGATGAAGCCCATCGACCCCTGGGCCCTGCGCACCAAGGTCCGCTACCTCTTCGACGCCCATCACCGCCACCTCGCCCTCGAACACGAGGTGCGGGAGTTACGGGCCCTCGTCAAGGACCACACCGAGGACAAGGACCACACCGAGGACAAGGGCCACGACGAGGACGAAAACCCCGCCACCCACCGGACCCTGCCCCACCCGGGCGCCCGGGTTCCCGTACAGCGCCTGGAAGGGGCGCACACCGGGGAGCTCGAACAGGACAGGACATAAGGCGTGTACCGATCCGCCTCTGTGAGTTGCCCGTGCCATCAGGCAGCATGTCCTGCATGTCCGTACTGACGCGCGACGAAGCGCAGACCCGTGCCAAGCTCCTCGACGTCCACCGCTACACCATCGCGCTCGACCTCACCACCGGCGACGAGACCTTCGCGTCCCGGACCGTCGTCAAGTTCACCGCGCGCGCGGAGGCGGACACCTTCGTCGAACTCAAGCCGGCCGAACTGCGCGAGGCTACCCTCGACGGCCACCCCCTCGACCCGGAGACCCTCGACGAGAACCGTCTCCCCCTCAAGGGCCTGACCGCCGGCGAGCACGAACTGCGCATCGACGCCGTCATGCGGTACTCCCGCACCGGCGAGGGCATGCACCGCTTCACCGACCCCACCGACAGCGAGACCTACGTCTACACCCAGCTGTTCCTGGACGACGTCCAACGCGTCTTCGCCGCTTTCGACCAACCCGACCTCAAGGCCGCCTTCGACCTGTCGGTCAAGGCCCCCGAGAACTGGACCGTCCTCGCCAACGGCATCACCACGGACCTCGGCGACGGCACGTGGCAGGCCGCCCCCACCCCCCTGATCTCCACCTACCTCGTCGCCGTCGCCGCGGGACCCTGGCACTCCGTGCGTACCGAACACCGCGGCCTGCCCTTTGGCATCCACTGCCGCCGCTCCCTCGCGCCCTACCTGGACCAGGACGCCGACGAACTCTTCGAGATCACCCAGCAGTGCTACGACCGCTACCACGAGAAGTTCGAGGAGCCCTACCCCTTCGACTCCTACGACCAGGCGTTCGTCCCCGAGTTCAACGCCGGCGCCATGGAGAACCCCGGCCTCGTCACCTTCCGCGACGAGTTCGTCTACCGCTCCGCCGTCACCGACACCGAACGCCAGACCCGCGCCATGGTCATCGCCCACGAGATGGCCCACATGTGGTTCGGCGACCTCGTCACCCTGCGCTGGTGGGACGACATCTGGCTCAACGAGTCCTTCGCCGAGTACATGGGCTACCAGACCCTCACCGAGGCCACCCGCTTCACCGACACCTGGGTCGACTTCGGCGTCATGCGCAAGGGCTGGGGCTACGACGCCGACCAGCGCCCCTCCACCCATCCCGTCGCCCCCGAAGCCGTCGACGACACGGCCTCCGCCCTCCTGAACTTCGACGGCATCTCCTACGCCAAGGGCGCCTCCGCCCTACGGCAACTGGTGACCTGGCTCGGCGAGAAGGACTTCCTCGCCGGCATCAACACCCACTTCGCCCGCCACCGGTTCGCCAACGCCGCCCTCGCCGACTTCATCGACTCCCTCGCCTCCGCCACCGAACGCGACGTCCACGCCTGGGCCGACACCTGGCTGCGCACCACCGGCGTCGACACCCTGCGGCCCGTGGTCACCCGCGGCGAGGAAGGCACGTACACCCTCCAGGTCGAACACAAGGGCAGCCGCCCGCACCGCATCGCCGTCGGCCTCTACGACCAGGACGTCGCCGACGAGGGCCGCCACCTCGTCCTGCGCGACCGCCTCGACCTTGACATCCCGCAGACCGCACCGCTGCCCATCGGCAAACGCCCCGCACTCCTCCTCCTCAACGACGGCGACCTCACCTACACCAAGGTCCGCTTCGACACCGACTCCTTCAAAGCGGTCACCGAAAGCCTCTCCGGCCTGCCCTCACCACTGACCCGCGCCGTCGTATGGAACGCCCTGCGCGACGCCGTCCGCGACGGCGAACTCCCGCCCACCGCCTACCTGGACGCGGCCCGCGCCCACCTCCCGCACGAAACCGACCTCGCCCTCGTCCAAGGCGTCCTCGCCTTCGCCGCCGGCTACGTCACCGACCGCTACGTCACCCCCGAACAGCGCCCCGCCGCCCTCGCCACCCTCTCCTCCCTGTGCCGCGACCTCATCCGCCGCACCGAGGACGGCGACAACCCCGGCCTGCGCCTGATCGCCGTCCGCCACTGCATCGACGTCGCCGCCCACCCCGACACCATCGCCGCCTGGCTCGCCGAAGGCACCGTCCCCGGCGGCCCCGAACTCGACCCCGAACTGCGCTGGCGCGTCCTCGCCCGCCTCGCCGTCCTCGGCGCCACCGACGAGAGCGCCATCGCCGCCGAACTCGAACGCGACCTCTCCGCCACCGGCCAGGAAGGCGCCGCCCGCTGCCGCGCCGCCCTCCCCACCGTGGAGGCCAAGGAGCGGGCCTGGGAAGCGATGTTCACCCGCGACGACCTCTCCAACTACCTGTTCACCGCCACCGCCCAGGGCTTCTGGCAGCCCGAACAGACCGAACTCGTACGGCAGTACGTGCCCCGCTACTACGAGGACGTCGTCGCCCTCGCCGCCGCCCGGGGCCCCGCGATCGCAGTCGCCGCAGGCCGTTCCGCGTTCCCCGACTACGCCATCGACGAGGACAGCCTGCGGCTCGGCGAGGCCTGCCTGCGCGACGCCGACCTCACCCCCGCCCTGCGCCGGAAACTGGTCGACCAACTCGACGACCTGGGACGGGCCCTGCGGGTGAGGCAGGCCTAGAGCGGGTTTTCCCCGTACGGGAGTACCCCCTTTCGGGTCAGGATCGTTGAACTCTCCGGGCGCGCCCAGGCAACCGCGTCCAAGCTGGAAGCTCCCAGCGCCCCCGGAGGTCGACGATGCACACGCCGCCCCTGGCCTCGGGCCCCGAAGGCCCCACCTCGCTGCGCCCGTTGCTCGACACGGTCCTGGACGCGCTGGGGGAGGGGACGCGATCGCGCGGGGGCCCACTGCCGACCGGCGGCCCGTCCGAGGTGGCGGCCCGGATGCGGGCCGCGCTGGGGGACCTCCTCACGGACGAGGGCGATCCCGATGCCCTACGGCGCCTGGTACGAGCCTTGGCGGAAGGCGCTGCGGACCCGGCGGACCCTTTCTGCGCGGCCCACCTGCACTGTCCACCCCTCGCGGTGGCCGCAGCAGCCGACCTGGCAGTCAGTGTGCTGAATCCGTCGATGGACTCATGGGACCAGGCCCCAGCAGCCTCGGAGCTGGAAGCCCTGGTGACGGGGCAACTTGCGAGAGAGGTGTTCGGCAACCCACCCAGGGGCGCGGGGCCCTATCGACATGCGGCTCCGCCGCGGGGCGCGACAGGCCCCCACCGGCCCGACGCTCTGATCACAACCGGTGGCACGGAATCCAACCAACTCGCCCTCCTCCTGGCCCGAGAGACCCACGGCCCGGCCGTCCAACTGGTCTGCGGCGAAAACGCCCACCACTCCCTCCCCAGAGCCGCCTGGCTACTCGGCCTGCCCGCCCCGGTCATCGTCCCCACCCCCAACGGCACCCTCGACCCCGCAGCCCTCGACAAGGCCCTGAGCGGACCGTCGGTCATCGCCGCCACCGCGGGCACCACCGACGCCGGCCTCATCGACCCCCTCCCCGAGATCGCCCGCCTCTCCGCGGCGCGCAACGCACGGCTGCACATCGACGCGGCCTACGGCGGAGGGCTCCTCTTCAGCGACTCCCACCGCCCCAAGCTCACCGGCCTGAGCGCCGCAGGCACCGTCACCCTCGACCTGCACAAACTCGGCTGGCAACCCGTCGCCGCAGGACTCCTCGCCGTCCGCGACGGCCACGACCTCGCCGCCCTGAACCAACGCGCCGACTACCTCAACGCCGACGACGACACCGAGGCCGGCCTCCCCGACCTCCTCGGCCGCTCCCTGCGCACCACCCGCCGCCCCGACGTCCTCAAGATCGCCATCACCCTTCGGACCCTCGGCCGCCAAGGACTCGCCGCCCTGGTCGACCAAGTCTGCGAGCGGGCCCAGGAGTTCGCGCAACTCGTCCACGACCACCCCGGGTTCGAACTCCACCGGCCCCCCACCATCAGCACGGTCCTGTTCCGCCCCGCGGGCGCCACCGACGACGCCGTGGCCGCCGTACGCCGCAACCTCCTCACCGCCGGCCGCGCAGTCCTGGGACGAGCCCGCGCAGAGCGCCGGCTCTGGCTCAAGGTCACCCTCCTCAACCCCACCACCCGGCCGGCCGACCTCGCCGGACTCCTGAAACTCGTGGAAGGAACCACCCCCCGATGAACCCCCACCCCCCACACCACGAGCCCGACGCACCCCGCGACCTCGTCGGCATCGGCATCGGACCCTTCAACCTCTCCCTCGCCGCCCTCGCCCAGCCCCTCACCGCACTCGACGCCGTCTTCTACGAACAGCGCCCCGCCTTCGGCTGGCACCCCGGGCTCCTCATCGACGGAGCCACCGTCCAAGTCCCGTTCCTCGCCGACCTGGTGACCCTCGCCGACCCCGCCAGCGACTGGACCTTCCTCAACTACCTCAAGGCCCGCGAGCGCCTCTTCCCCTTCTACTTCGCCGAGCGCTTCCACATCGAGCGCGCCGAATACGACGCCTACTGCCGCTGGGTCGCCGAGAACCTCCCCGGACTCCACTTCAGCCACCAGGTCGACGCCGTCCGCTTCAACCCCGAACGCGACGTCTTCGAAGTCGACTTCACCCAGCTCGACACCGATGGCGAGGCCGAAGCCCTGGGCCGCACCTACACCAAGAACATCGTCCTCGGCATCGGCACCGAGCCCTACGTACCCGAACCCCTCAAGCCCCTCGTCGAAGCCCCCGGCGTACCCGTCATCCACGCCACCGACTACCTCGCCCACCGCCACACCCTCCTCGCCGCCGACCACGTCACCGTCGTCGGCTCCGGACAGTCCGGCGCAGAGGTCTTCCTCGACCTCCTCCGAAGCCGCCCCACCGGCCGCGAGGGACTCCACTGGCTCGGCCGCACCGAAGCCTTCGCGCCCATGGAGTACTCCAAGCTCGGCCTCGAACACTTCACCCCCGACTACACCCGCTACTTCCACGCCCTGTCCGAGAGCGTCCGCGACCGACTCGGCACCACCCAGTGGCAGCTCCACCGCGGCATCGACGCCGACACCATCGCCGCCATCCACGACGAGCTCTACCGCCGCACCCTGCACGGCGGCTGGCCCGACACCGTCCTCACCCCCGGCGTCCGCGTCCGCACCGCCGGAAGAATCGCCACCACGAAGATCGAACTCCACCTCGAACACCTCCAGCAGGGCACCCGCTCCCGCCTCACCACCGACGCCGTCGTCCTCGCCACCGGCCACCGCGAACGCCCCCTCGACCGCATCCTCGCCGGACTCGACCCCTACCTGCGCCGCGACAGCCGCGAACGCCCCCGCGTCGACGAACACTTCCGCCTCGTCCTCGACCCGTCCGTCACCGGCGCCGACTGCCACGTCTACGTCCAGAACGCCGAACGCCACACCCACGGCGTCGGCACCCCCGACCTCGGCCTCGCCGCCTGGCGCAGCGCCACCATCCTCAACACCGTCACCGGCAAGGACGCCTACCCCCTCCCCACCCGCACCGCCTTCACCACCTTCGGCCTCGAAGACCGCCTGCCGCAGATCCCACCCGCCCGCCAGGCCCCCGTCCTGACACCCCTCGTCGAGGGACGGTAAGAAACCGGCGACGGCCTCCACGCCAAGGCGCCGGCGTGAAAATCATCGCCGACGCCGTGGACACCACCCTGCTCAACCCCTAGAAGACCGGCGCACCGTCCCGCGTGAGCCTCCAGTCCACCGACGCGAAGTCCTTCGGGTCCAGCACACCCTTCGAGGTCACCCACTCCGCGATCCGCGTCCGGATCTCCGTCGACTCCGACCACACCTCGGTGGCGGAGGCCACGTGCGGAAACGCCCCGCCACCGTTCGCCCGGTAGTTGTTCACCGCGAACACGAACTTCTGCGCGTCGTCCAGCGCGGCACCGTTGTAGGTGAGGTTCTTGATCCGCGACCCGGCCGCCTGCGCGATGTCGATCTCGTACGACAGCCCCGACACGTAGTCGTAGTTGTAGTCCGGACGGTTGTTCGCGTTCGTCAGCTTCTCCACGTCCACGGCCGCGCCCGCCGCCGTCCGCACGAAGTACTCCGCCGAGTACTCCAGGTACGCCCTGACCTGCGCACTCGTCAGCAACTTCGCCACCAGCGTGTTGTCGTACACGTACAGGCTCGACAGATCCCGGATCGTCACGTTGCCGGCCGGGATCTCCGAGGTACGGGAGAAGGGGGAGGCCTGCGCGATGACGGGCAGCGAGGCGTACTCGGTCGACGCCAGCGCCGCGCGGACCACGTCCTCCTGGACCTTCGTGATCAGGTCGATGATCGGCGCGTCCTTGTAGCGCGCCTCGACCGTCGTCAGCGTCTCGGTCGCCGTACCGACCACCTGGTTCACGTACTTCACGACCACGTCATGGTCGGCCTTCAGCAGCTTGGTGATCTTCGGGTCGTCGGCGACCGCGTTCGAGTTCAGCACCTTGGACGACACGGACTCGACCGACCAACGGCCCTTCTCCAGAACCAGCTCGATGTCGAACAACGACAACCGCTCGGCGTACGCCAACGGCTCCGACAGCACGACCGTCTTCCCGGTCTTCGCGTTGGTGACCTTCAGCTCCGGAATCTCCACGTGCGCGTGCCCCACCAGGATCGCGTCGATCCCCGGCACCTCCTGCGCCACCAGCGCCGCCGAGTTCTCGACGTACGGCAGCTGATCACCGTACGACGACGTCCCCGACGAACCCGAGTGCGCCGACACGACCACCACGTCCGCACCCATCGACCGCAGCTTCGGCACCCACTTCGCCGCCTGCTCCTCGAGCCCCGGGAACGTCAGCCTGCCCTGCACATACGCCTTGTCCCAGATCGCGATACCCGGGTTCGTCAGACCCAGCACCGCGACCCTCACCGGCGGCGCGCCCTTCACAGGGAACTTCTTGATGAAGTACGGCGGGAAAGCCGGCTTCAGCGTCTTCGCGTCCAGCGCGTTCGCGCCCAGGAGCGGGAAGTCGCACTGCTCCTCGAACTTCCGCAGTGTCTCGATGCCGTAGTTGAACTCGTGATTGCCCAGCGCCACCGCGTCGTACCCGATGGCGTTCATCGCCGCGGCCATCGGGTGCACCGGACCACCCTTGGCGGTGATCGGGTCGACCTTCGCGTAGTAGTACGTCAGCGGCGTGCCCTGGATCGTGTCGCCCGCGTCGAGCAGCAGCGTGTTACAGCGGCCCTTCTCCGCACGGACCTGGTTCACCAGCGTCGAGATCCGCGACAGACCCTGCGCGTTGCCCGCCGCGTCCTTGTACTTCGCGTCCTTGAAGTAGTCCCAGTTGAAGACGTGACCGTGCAGGTCTGTGGTGCCCATCACCGTCAGCGAGTACCGCTTCTCGCGCCCCTTCCCGGCCTCCGCGGCCTGGGCGGCCGGCGCACCCACGGCACTCGCCAGGGCGACACCCGCACCGGTCACGGCGGACTTCTCCAGGAACTTCCTGCGGTTCAAGGCCATGTCTTGATCTCCTCGAGGAACGGTCAACAACGCGCGTAGATTCTGACCCGCTCATGGCGAACGGCAACAGCCCCCGCAGGTTTCGATCTGATGACCCGACCAGCGACCGACCAGGTCCGTAACCGGCCAAGAACTGACACAGTGGGTCGTTATGGCCACCGACTCCGTTCCCTACGGCACCCCCGACGCCCCCCGCATCGCCGTCCGCGGCGAAGCCCACCTCGAAGTCGACCCCGAGATCGCCCGCCTCGGCATCACCGTCGCCGCCCGCGGCAAGGACCGCCGCACCGCCCTCGACGACCTCACCCGCCGCAACACGACCGTCCTGGACCTGCTCAAGTCCTACGGCGATGCAGTCGAACGCCTGGAAACCGGCTCCTTCTCCGTCACACCCGAACTCAAGGAACACGGCCGCGGCGAACGCGTCCACGCCTACCACGGCCGCGTCCACATCACGGCCGAACTCACGGACTTCACCGCACTGGGTGAACTGACCACGCGTCTGGCCGACCTGGAGCTGACCCGGGTCGACGGACCCTGGTGGGCCCTGCGCCGCGACTCACCCGCCTACCGGGAAGCCCGCCAGCAAGCCGTACGGGAAGCGGTCCAGCGGGCCAGGGAGTACGCGGAAGCCCTGGGCACCTCACTCGCCTCCCTGGTCGAACTCGCCGACATCGGCGCCGAGGACCCCGAACCCCGCTTCGTCGGCAAGGCCAGCCGTGCCCGCTCCATGGCCTACGAGGCCCAGGCCGCCGACACCGGAGCCGCCCCCCTCGACCTCGAACCCCAACGCCAACACGTCCACGCCCAGGTCAACGCACGCTTCACCATGGCACCACCGAGCCTGTGAGCCGACGCCGTGATGTGCACACGAAATGCTCATCGGAGCGGGGTGCCGCACAATTCAACCTTTGTCAACAGCCCTTCACCCAAAGGTTGTTGAGCCGTCATACCTACCCAATTCCCTACTCATCGGTAAGGTCTAGGCTCGAACCATGCGCCGAGCAAAGATCGTCTGCACCCTGGGCCCCGCAACCCACTCGTACGACCAGATCAAAGCGCTGGTCGACGCCGGAATGGACGTAGCCCGCTTCAACCTCAGCCACGGCAGCTACGCCGAGCACGAGGAGCGGTACCACCACGTCCGCAAGGCCTCCGACGAGACCGGCCGCAGCGTCGGCCTCCTCGCCGACCTTCAAGGCCCGAAGATCCGCCTCGGCCACTTCACCGAAGGACCCGTACTCCTTGAACGCGGCGACACCTTCACCATCACCGTGGAGGACGGCGCACAGGGCGACCAGCGGTCCTGCGGGACGACGTACAGCGGACTCGCCGAGGATGTCACTGTGGGTGAGCGCATCCTCGTCGACGACGGCAAGGTCTGCCTGGAGGTCACCTCGGTGGAGGGTCCCCGGGTCCACACCAAGGTCGTCGAGGGCGGCATGGTCTCGGACCACAAGGGCCTCAACCTCCCGGGAGTGGCGGTCTCGGTGCCCGCCCTCTCCACCAAGGACGAGGAAGACCTCCGCTGGGCCCTGCGCATGGGCTTCGACGTGATCGCCCTGTCCTTCGTCCGGTCGGGCCGGGACATCAAGAACGTCCACCGGATCATGGACGAGGCGGGACGTCGGCTCCCTGTCATCGCCAAGGTCGAGAAGCCCCAGGCCGTCGAGGCCATCGACGACATCGTGGCCGCGTTCGACGGGATCATGGTGGCCCGGGGTGACCTGGGCGTCGAGATGCCGCTGGAGCAGGTGCCCATCGTCCAGAAGCGCGCGATCAAGCTGGCCAAGCGCAACGCCAAGCCGGTGATCGTGGCGACACAGATGCTCGACTCCATGATCGAGAACTCCCGCCCGACACGCGCGGAGGCCTCCGACGTGGCCAACGCGGTCATCGACGGCACGGACGCGGTGATGCTGTCCGGCGAGACGAGCGTCGGGAAGTACGCCGTCGAGACGGTCCGGACGATGGCGAAGATCGTCGAGGCCGCGGAGGAGGACATCCTCGCGAAGGGGCTGCCGCCGCTGACCGAACGCAACAAGCCCCGCACCCAGGGCGGTGCGGTCGCCCGCGCGGCGGCGGAGATGGGCGACTTCCTCGGCGCGAAGTTCCTGGTGGCCTTCACCCAGTCGGGCGACACGGTGCGACGGCTTTCGCGGTACCGGTCCCCGATCCCCCTGCTGGCGTTCACTCCGGAGCCGGCGACCCGGTCGCAGCTGAGTCTGACGTGGGGTGTGGAGACGTTTTTGGGCCCGCAGGTCGACACCACGGACGCGATGGTCGACCAGGTGGACGAGCTGCTGATGCAGTACGGGCGCTGCGAGAAGGGCGACGTGGTGGTGATCACGGCGGGTTCACCGCCCGGCGTCTCCGGCTCGACGAACCTGGTCCGCGTCCACCACATCGGCGAGGACGACAGTCCCAAGTAGGGGTGGTCAGTGCTTGGGGCCTACGTGGGTGTCCATGAGGGCTACTGAGGCTTTGCGGGCGATGGAGGTGTTGCAATTGTTCATCCGTCGCCAGTCGACGCCGACCCGGTCAAGGGCGTCGGTGAAGAGCCGCATGATGTCGGCGGACCTGTTGCTGAAGCAGTACCGGGGGTACTCGTAGCGCTTTCGCTCACCGGCTACGAGGCGGGTCGTCCAGTTGGTGATGCGGCACCCGTCCGAGTGGATGAGGCCGCGGATGAACTCCCAAGGGTGTGCGTCGACGATGGCCTGCTGCCAGGGAACGAGGGCGATGGAGCGCTCGTGCTTCTTACCGGGACCATGCTGGGGGAACAGGCAGTGCAGGTGCTTTGAGTAGACCTTCACGTTGCGGCAGCCGGTTTTCCGGACGCGACAGACGGCGTTGTCGGGGAACACCGTGCGCATGGCCTCCTCGCAGGCGTCCATCAGGCCGGGCCAGGACTCGTCGCACGTGATCATGAGGTTGGGCACCCGGTGTTCTGCATAGCGGCTGATGTGGCCGTCGCCCAGATAGAGGCCGAGTAAGTAGCCGTACGCCGCTGCGTCGAGGTCTCTGCCGTCGCATCGCGGGCACTCCGGATCGTGCTTCCCCGGGCACTCGCCGCGCTTGGCGCGATCCACATGCTTCCAGTAGGCGATGGTGCCCGGCGGGACGCTGAACTTGCGAGCGACTTCTGCGTTTCTTGCACCGCCGCGCAGCAGTGCGAGCGCCTTCTGTCGAACCTCAGTGCCGTGAAAATTCATACGGATACTCTGAGTGAGTGATCGCAACCGTGTGCAGCAAAAAGCGGATGTTCACGAGAACGTGAGCATCCGCTTCCTGGTAAAAGTGCCCGGTGTGGGATTCGAACCCACATGCCCAAAGGGCACGGCATTTTGAGTGCCGCGAGTCTGACCAGTTCCTCCAACCGGGCAGGCTGGGGCGCTGTCGGGAAGTGTACCGGGTCACCACAGTTCCCCGCCTCTAGGTAGGCTGCACAAGCAGCAGTACCTGCCCGGCCCGCAACAAGGAGCCCCCGTGACCGCCCCCGAGTCGCCCCAGCCCGTAGACGCGCCCGACGACGACAAGTCGCACGTGCCTCCGCTGACGACCCGTGTCGTCATTGCCGAGGACGAGGCCCTGATCCGGCTCGACCTCAAAGAGATGCTGGAGGAAGAGGGCTACAGCGTCGTAGGCGAGGCAGGTGACGGCGAGCAGGCCGTCGAGCTCGCCCGTGAGCACAAGCCGGACCTCGTGATCCTCGACGTGAAGATGCCCAAGCTCGACGGGATCTCCGCAGCCGAGAAGATCGCCGAAGAGCGCATCGCCCCCGTCCTCATGCTCACCGCCTTCTCGCAGCGCGACCTCGTCGAGCGGGCGAGGGACGCCGGTGCCATGGCGTACCTCGTCAAGCCGTTCAGCAAGAGCGACGTCGTGCCGGCGATCGAGATGGCGGTGTCCCGGTTCACCGAGCTGCGGGAGCTGGAGAACGAGGTCGCCGACCTGACCCTGCGTCTGGAGACCCGCAAGCTGGTCGACCGGGCGAAGTCGATTCTTCAGACCTCGTACGGCCTGACCGAGCCCGCCGCGTTCCGGTGGATCCAGAAGACGTCCATGGACCGGCGTATGTCGATGCAGCAGGTCGCCGAGGCGGTCATTCAGGACGCCGACGAGAAGAAGGCCAACAAGGGCTGAGACCGGCGGCAGTAGACAAAGGCCCGCGTCCCCGACTGGGGGCGCGGGCCTCGTCGTACGGCCGGAGCGTCAGTCCTCGCCGAGGTACGCCTTGCGGACGGACTCGTCGTGGAGCAGGTCCTGGCCGGTGCCGGAGAGGACGATGGTGCCGACCTCCATGACGTGTCCCTGGTCGGCCAGGGACAGGGCAGCCTGGGCGTTCTGTTCGACGAGGAGGATCGTCGTGCCCTGGGACTTGAGTTCGACGATGGTCGCCATGATCTTCTGCATCATGATCGGGGAGAGGCCCATGGAGGGCTCGTCGAGCATCAGCAGCTTCGGCTGGGACATGAGCGCGCGGCCCATGGCCAGCATCTGCTGCTCGCCGCCGGAGAGGGTGCCTGCCGCTTGGTTGCGGCGCTCTCCGAGGATCGGGAAGAGGTCGTAGGCGCGCTGGATGTCCTTTTCGATCCCTTCCTTGTCCTTCCTCAGGAACGCTCCGAGTTGGAGGTTCTCGAAGATCGTCAGGCGGGGGAAGATGTGCCGGCCTTCGGGGGAGTGGGCGAGTCCGAAGGAGACGATCTTGTGGGCGGGGACGCCGCTGAGGGGTTTGCCGTCGAAGAGGATCTTGCCGGAGGTGGGCTTCAGCAGACCGGACAGTGTCCTGAGTGTCGTCGTCTTGCCGGCGCCGTTGGTGCCGATGAGGGTGACGACCTGGCCGGCTTCGACGCTGAAGGAGATGCCTTTGACGGCTTCGATCTTGCCGTAGGAGACGCGGAGGTCCTCGACTTCGAGGAGTGCGGTCACTGGCCTTCTCCCTTGGTGCTGGTGGTGCTCTGCGCTTCGGCCGCGCCGGGGTCGCCTTCGAAGGGTTCGCCGAGGTAGGCGGCGATGACGCGTTCGTCGGCCTGGACGACCTCGGAGGTGCCTTCGACGAGTTTTTCGCCCTGGACGAGGACGGCGACGCGGTCGGAGAGGTTGAAGACGAAGCGCATGTCGTGCTCGATGAGGAGGACGGCGATGCCCTTGTCGCGGATGGCGAAGACCAACTCTTCGGTGGCTCGCGTCTCCTGGGGGTTCATGCCGGCGGTCGGCTCGTCGAGCAGGAGCAGGCCGGGCTCGGAGGCCAGGGCGCGCGCGATCTCCAGCTTGCGCTGTTCGCCGTAGGGGAGGTTGCGGGCGAGGTGGTCGCGCTTGGCCTCCAGGCCGATGAACTCCAGGAGTTCCATGGCCCGTTCCTCGCTGGCCTTCTCCGCCTTCTTGAAGCCGGGGCCGCGGAGGAGGGCGGACCAGAGGCCTTCCTTCGTCCGTGTGTGGCGGCCTACGAGGACGTTCTCGAGGACCGTCATGTTGGCGAAGAGGCGGATGTTCTGGAAGGTGCGGGCGATGCCGGCCTTGGTCACCAGGTGGGGCTTGGGCGGGAGGACGGTGCCCTTGTAGGAGACCGTGCCTTCGGTGGGGACGTACAGGCCGGTGAGGCAGTTGAAGAAGGTGGTCTTGCCGGCGCCGTTGGGGCCGATGAGGCCGACGATTTCGCCTGCGTTGACGGTGAAGTCGACCGAGCGGACGGCGGTGAGGCCGCCGAAGCGCATGGTGACGTTGCGGGCCTCGAGTACAGGTGTCGTCACGGTGCTCACGCCCCCGCCTTGGTGACGGTGGCCGGTTCACCGGACAGCGTCGTTTGTTCTGGTATGTCGAGTTGTCCGGTCTCGTGGAATTCGAGTTGGCGGCGGCGGTTGGCGATGATGCCTTCGGGGCGGAAGCGCATCAGCAGGATGAGGGCGATGCCGAAGGCCAGCAGCGACTTGTCCTGGAGGAACACCAGCTTCTCGGGCAGCAGGTAGAGGAGTGCGGCGCCGAGGATGGGGCCGGCGACCGTGCCCATGCCGCCGAGGACGACCGCGGCGAGGAGGAAGGCCGAGTTGGGGGGTGTCGAGCCCGCGAACTGGTACGGCGTCGGGACGACGCTGTAGGTGACGTGGGCGCTGACGGTGCCGGCGAGGCCGGCGAGGGTGGCGCCGAGGGCGAAGGCGACGAGTTTGACGCGGAAGCCGTTGATGCCCATGGCGGTGGCGGCGGTCTCGTCCTCGCGGATGGCGATCCAGGAGCGGCCGATGCGGGAGTCGGCGGCGCGGGTGTAGACCAGGACCACGATGGCCATGATCAGCACCATGAGCAGGTAGTAGTTGGCGAAGCGGCCGAGCGTGAAGCCGCCGATGTCGTGGGCTTCGCCGAGGTTGAACCCGAGGAGGTTGAGGTCGGGAATGGCCGGGATGCCGTTGGGGCCGTTGGTGAGGTCCGGGCCGGAGTCGCCGTCCATGTTGTTGACGGCGATGCGGAAGATCTCTCCGAAGCCGAGGGTGACGATGGCGAGGTAGTCGCCGCGCAGTCGCAGGGTGGGGGCGCCGATGAGGACGCCGAAGATCAGCGAGGCGGCGGCGCCGGTGATGGCGGCGGCCCAGAAGGGGAAGTGGACGCCGGAGAAGCGGGAGAACTCGGAGCCGGAGACGAGGGCGGCGGTGTAGGCGCCGACGCCGAGGAAGGCGACGTATCCGAGGTCGAGGAGGCCCGCGAGGCCGACGACGATGTTGAGGCCCAGGGCGACGGTCCCGAAGATCAGGATGTTGACGCCGATGTTGGCGTAGTGGTCGTTGGTCTGGGTGAAGGGGAACGCGATCGCGGCGGCGAAGCCCATGGCGAGCGTGAAGCTGCGGTTGCGGGCGACGATGCGGGAGAAGCGGTCGTTGAGGCCGGCGGTGTGCAGGGCCCAGACGGCGAAGACGACGACGATGAGGTAGCCGACGAAGAGTTCGCCGTACTCGGTGTCGATGCCGTAGGTGAAGACGGCCAGGCCGACGATGGTGACGAGGGTGATGATCGCGCGCTCGACCCAGGGGCTGATGGGCGCGGGGGCGGGGATGCCGTCGGGCTTGGCGAGGTAGGCCTTGAGGTTGCCCTTGGCGCTCGCGGTGCGGGGCTCGGGGAGGGCGAAGGCGCCGATGACGGGGAGGAGGGAGGCGATGGCCGCGACCCAGCCGCCCGGTTCGAGGTTGGCGAGTCCGCCGAGTTCGGCGGCGATCGAGACGACCGTGTACCAGGTGACGCCGAAGCCGCCGAGTGCGGTGAGCACCAGGGGGGCGTTGTTGCGGGCCGGGATGAGGCCGCGCAGCCCGGGTATGTCGTACGCCGCGAGGGCGAACAGGGTGGTGAGGAGGCCGGCGATGAAGGTCAGCCACTGGAGGCCGCCGGGGTAGCCGGTGAAGGTGAGGTCGCCGGGGAACTCGCTGGTCCAGGTCCAGGCGAGGAAGGCGGAGGCGGCGGTGGCGATGCCTCCGGCGAGGAGGAGTGCGCGGGCCGCGGCGAGGGGCAGCGGGATCAGGCCGCGGGTGGTGGTGTCGGTCATCGTGATCACGCCCTGTCCGCTACGCGTTCGCCGAGTAGGCCTTGTGGCCTGACGAGGAGGACGAGGATGAGCAGGCAGAAGGCCCAGACGTCCTTCCAGGAGCCGCCGCCGAAGAGGTGCATGCCGGGGATGTCGTCTATGTAGGCGGAGGCGAGGGTCTCGGCGACGCCGAGGACGAGGCCGCCGAGCATGGCGCCGTAGATGTTGCCGATGCCGCCGAGGACTGCGGCGGTGAAGGCCTTGAGGCCCATCAGGAAGCCCATGCGGTAGTCGATGCTGCCGTACTTCATGCCGTAGGCGACCGCGGCGACGGCGGCGAAGAAGCCGCCGATGGCGAAGGCGATCACGATGATGCGGTTGGTGTCGATGCCCATGAGCTGTGCGGTGTCCGGGTCCTGGGCGGTGGCCTGCATGGCGCGGCCGGTGCGGGACTTGCGGACGAAGAAGGCGAGGGCGGACATGCAGATGACGGCCGCCACGATGAGGAAGATGTCGGCGTCCTTGATGGTGACGGACCCGATGTCGTGGGTGGCGTCGAGGCCGGGGAAGGCGACGGCGCGGTCGGCGCGGGGGTAGAAGTTGCGGACGACTTCCTGGAGGGCCAGGGAGAGACCGATCGCGGTGATGAGCGGTGCGAGCCGTGGGGCTCCGCGCAGGGGCCGGTAGGCGAACCGTTCCGCTCCGACGGCGATGAGGATGGCGACGATGCCGCCGCCGATCAGCATCAGGGGGACGGCGAGGGCCATCGAGGTGCCGTCGGGCAGGAGGTAGAAGTAGACCGTGAAGGCGCCGAAGGCGCCGGTCATGAAGATCTCGCCGTGCGCGAAGTTGATGAGCTGGACGATGCCGTACACCATCGTGTAGCCGATGGCGATCAGCCCGTACATCGAGCCCAGAAGCAGCCCGTTGGCCAGCTGCTGCGGCAGGGTGTTCACCGCGTGGCCTCCATTGTCGCTGGTGGTCGTGTGCACATATCGCGTGCTGGGGTGGGGTGTGGCAAGGGCCGCGCGGTCGGGGTCCCCTCCCGCGCGGCCCGTGGTGGTGCTGTGCTGCTGGGGCCTTGACTAGCCGAGGTCGGCGGTGCCGGTCTTCACTGCCTTCCACGCACCCTTGGTGACCTGGTAGACGGTGAGCTGCTTGTTGGTGGTGTCGCCGTACTGGTCGAAGGCGACCTTGCCGGAGATGCCTTCGAAGTCGGACTTCTGGACGCCGTCGACGACGGAGGAGCGCAGGGCGTTGATGTCGCTGGGGACCTTGCCGTCGTTGGCGTCGACGGCGGCCTTCACGGCCTTGATGATGGCGGTGGTGGCGTCGTACGCGTAGGCGCCGTAGGCGCCGTAGTCACCCTTGTAGCCCTTGGCCTTGTAGGTCTCGATGAAGGTCTTGGCGGCGGGCAGGGTGTCGGCGGGGACACCGACGGCGGTGGCGAGGTCGCCCTCGGAGGCCGCGCCCGCGGTCTCGATGTAGGTGGAGGCGAACATGCCGTCGCCGCCGAAGAGCGGGATCTTGACGCCGGCGCCCTTGAGCTGCTTGGTGATCAGCGAGGACTCGTCGTACTGGCCGCCGTAGTAGAGCAGGTCGGCCTTGGCGTTCTTGATCTTGGTGACGAGCGAACCGTAGTCCTTGTCACCGGTGTTGACGTGGTCGGTGCCGGCGACGGTGCCGCCGAGCTTCTTGAACTGCTCGGTGAAGATCTTCGCGAGGCCGGCGCCGTAGGTCTGCTTGTCGTCAACGACGAAGACCTTCTTCTTCTTGAGGCCGTTGTACGCGTAGTCGGCGGCGAAGCTGCCCTGGAGTTCGTCGGTGGTGGCGGTGCGGAAGTACGTCTTGTAGGGACGCTTCTTGTCCGTCTGCCAGTTCTTGCCCTGGGTGAGCTCGGGGTTGGTGTTCGAGGGGGAGATCTGCACCATGTTGGCCGAGGCGAACACCTGCTGCATCGTCTGGGCGACGCCGGAGTTCAGCGGGCCGACGGCGCCGACGGCGGTCTTGTCACCGGTGATGGTGGTGGCGTTGGACTGGCCGGTGGCGGGCTGCGCCTTGTCGTCGTAGGCCTTCAGCTTGAAGGTGACGCCGGGGACGAGCTTGGCCTTGTTGGCGTCGTCGACGGCGATCTGGGCGCCGTACTGGATGCCGAGACCGGTGGTGGAGTTCTCGCCGGACAGGGGGGCGTCCACGCCGATGGTGAGGGTGGTGCCACCCCCGTTGTTGCTGTCGCCGCCCTTGTCGTCTCGGGAGCCGCAGGCGGTGAGTGTGAGAGCCCCCGTCGCCATGACGGAGGTCAGTATCACCATGGAACGTCGCACAATCATTCCTTTCCGCAGGCTCGCGCGCCCTGTTGGGTGCGGCTGGTGCCCGCGCTTTACCGAACTCCCGATGGAGCGGTGACTGGCCGTGACTCTAAGCCCGGTTTGCGGGCAGGGGCATCGCTGTGCGCGGGCTTGTGACTTTCTTGTTATGACGTGATGGATGGCGGGCTTCCGCGGAGGGGGGTCTCGGCCGGTTTGGCGGAATATCCCCTCAGTCCGCATTTTGAGAACCTGCACTTCCGCTTGGCCGTCCGGGTTGTGACGCCGGTGTGGTGGCGCAGGCGCCCCGGAGGAGCTGGAAAAGGTCGTGGGAGTAGGCCCGGCCGAAGATGAAGCTGTGGTGCTGTATTGCGCGCGCGTTACGGAGGGTTACGTCAAGAAAAGGTAGGTCGGCATTCAGGGGCAGACCCGAACAGTCGGAAACCGTGACTTCCACGGTGACCCGGCGTGTGGTGCCGGGGTGGACGGTGAACGTCTCGGGGAGGGCGTGGGCGGTGAGGCCGGTGAAGGCGGCGCCGGTGACCTGGAGGGTGACGGGGGGTCCGCCGTGGACGTCGACGGCGAAGCGGAAGCGGCCGCTGGTGGGGTGGGTGCCGGGGGGTTCGGGGAGTCCGGCGGGTCCGAGGTATCGCCAGGCGGTGACGTTGGCGGGCCAGGGGACGGGGGTGTGCTCCGGCTCGGGGTGGTGGTCCTCGGAGGGGATGCGGGGGACGAGAACTCCGGCTGCCAGCAGGGCGATCGCCGTGGCGGTCAGGGTGGCCCTGCGGGCGCGCGGTGGCATGCTGCGCCACCGCGCGTTCCAACGGTCCGTCAGCCGGGTGCCGTCGGTGCCGATGACGTCGTAACTCTCTCCGGAATCCGGTGAGTCGACGGGCTCGACGGGGCCGATGCCGGTCATGGGAGAACGGTAGGGGAGTTGGGGGGCCGTGCCCAGTCGGGGGCGTCCCGTGCGATCCGGGCTCGGAGTGAAGTCGAGGGTGGCCGGGGAGTGCTGGGGGCGCGGCTGGGACGCCCCTGAGTGAGGGCGTGCCAGACCGCGCGACGCCGGCGGATGCGCCGGAGTGGCCTAGCGGGCGGGGGCGTCCCGCAGGAGGCAGGTGAGGCGGGCGGTGCACACGCGGCGCTCCTCCTCGTCGCTGATCACGATCTCGTAGGTCGCGGTGGACCGTCCCCGGTGCACCGGTGTGGCCACGCCGGTCACCAGGCCCGAGCGGGCCCCGCGGTGGTGGGTGCAGTTCAGGTCCACACCGACGGCGATCTTGGAGCTGCCGGCGTGCAGCATGGAGCCGACGGACCCGAGGGTCTCGGCGAGTACGGCGGAGGCGCCTCCGTGCAGCAGCCCGTACGGCTGGGTGTTGCCCTCGACCGGCATGGTGCCGACGACGCGGTCCGCCGAGGCCTCGACGATCTGCACGCCCATGCGGGTGCCCAGGTGCCCGGCCGAGAACATGGCGACGAGGTCGACGCCGAGCGCCGCGTACTCGTCGATGACCTCCTGCGGGAACGTGACGTGCTGCTGCTCACCCATGGGGCCGGGCTCCGTTCGTCCTGGTCACTACGACTGCCTGTGCTGAGCAAACGCTCAGTCGGTTGCCGATTGTTCCAGACGTACGACGACGGACTTGCTGGCCGGGGTGTTGCTGGTGTCGGCGGTGGCGTCCAGCGGCACCAGGACGTTGGTCTCGGGGTAGTAGGCGGCCGCGCATCCCCTGGCCGTCGGATAGTGCACGACCCGGAATCCCGGTGCCCGCCGCTCCACACCGTCCTTCCACTCGCTGACGAGGTCGACGTACGACCCGTCGGCGAGCCGGAGCCGGCCGGCGTCCTCGGGGTTGACCAGGACGACCCGGCGGCCGTTCCTGATGCCCCGGTAACGGTCGTCGAGGCCGTAGATCGTGGTGTTGTACTGGTCGTGCGAGCGCAGTGTCTGCAGGAGCAGCCGGCCCTCGGGGAGTTCGGGGTACTCGACGGGCGCGGCGGTGAAGTTGGCTTTGCCGGTGGCTGTGGGGAAGCGGCGTTCGTCGCGGGGGGCGTGCGGCAGGGTGAAGCCGCCGGGCCGGGCCACGCGCGCGTTGAAGTCCTCGAAGCCGGGGATCACGCGGGCGATGCGGTCGCGGACGGTGGCGTAGTCCTTCTCGAACTCCTCCCAGGGTGTGCGGCTGTTCTCTCCGAGGACCCGGCGGGCCAGCCGGCACACGATGGCCGGTTCGGACAGCAGCTGCCCGCTCGCGGGCTCCAGGCGGCCCCGGGAGGCGTGCACCATGCCCATGGAGTCCTCGACGGTCACGAACTGCTCGCCACTGCCCTGGAGGTCGCGCTCGGTGCGGCCGAGGGTGGGCAGGATCAGGGCACGCGCGCCCGTGACCACGTGCGAGCGGTTGAGCTTGGTCGACACGTGCACGGTGAGGCGGGCGCGCCGCATGGCGGCCTCGGTGACGTCGGTGTCCGGGGAGGCGGAGACGAAGTTGCCGCCCATGGCGAAGAAGACCTTGGCCTCGCCGTCGCGCAGGGCGCGGATGGCGCGCACCACGTCGAAGCCGTGCGCGCGTGGCGGGGCGAAGCCGAACTCCTTCTCCAGCGCGTCCAGGAAGGCGGGCGCGGGGCGCTCGAAGATGCCCATGGTGCGGTCGCCCTGGACGTTGGAGTGGCCGCGGACCGGGCAGACGCCGGCGCCGGGGCGTCCGATGTTGCCGCGCAGAAGTAGAAAGTTGACGACCTCGCGGATGGTCGGCACGGAGTGCTTGTGCTGGGTGAGGCCCATGGCCCAGCAGACGATGGTCCGCTCGGAGGCGAGGACCATGGAGAGGGCTTCCTCGATCTCCTTCCGGGACAGGCCGGTCGCGGTGAGGGTCTCGTCCCAGTCGGCGGCGCGGGCGGCCTCGGCGAACTCCTCGTAGCCGTGGGTGTGTTCGCGGACGAAGGCCTCGTCGACGGCCCCGTCCGTCTGAAGGATCAGCTTGTTGAGGAGGCGGAAGAGTGCCTGGTCGCCGCCGATGCGGATCTGCAGGAACAGGTCGGTGAGCGCGGCGCCCTTGACCATGCCCTGGGGGGTCTGCGGGTTCTTGAAGCGCTCCAGGCCGGCCTCGGGCAGCGGGTTGACGCTGATGATCCTCGCGCCGTTCGCCTTGGCCTTCTCCAGCGCGGAGAGCATCCGGGGGTGGTTGGTCCCGGGGTTCTGTCCCGCGACGATGATCAGGTCGGCCTGGTAGAGGTCGTCGAGCAGGACGCTGCCCTTGCCGATGCCGATGGTCTCGCTGAGCGCCGAACCGGACGACTCGTGGCACATGTTGGAGCAGTCCGGCAGGTTGTTCGTGCCGAGCTCGCGGGCGAAGAGCTGGTAGAGGAACGCGGCCTCGTTGCTGGTGCGGCCCGAGGTGTAGAAGACGGCCTCGTCGGGGGAGCCGAGGGCGGCGATCTCCTCGGCGACGATGTCGAAGGCGCGCTCCCAGGTGACCGGTTCGTAGTGCGTGCCGCCCTCGGGGACGTACATGGGGTGGGTGAGCCGCCCCTGCTGGCCCAGCCAGTAGCCGCTCCTGTTCGCGAGGTCGGCGACGGGGTGCGCGGCGAAGAACTCCGGCGTGATGCGACGCAGGGTGGCTTCCTCGGCGACCGCCTTCGCGCCGTTCTCGCAGAACTCCGCCGCGTGGCGGTGCTCGGGCTCCGGCCAGGCGCAGCCGGGGCAGTCGAAGCCGTCCTTCTGGTTGACGCGCAGCAGCGTCAGCGCGGTGCGCTTGACGCCCATCTGCTGCTGGGCGATGCGCAGGGTGTGGCCGATGGCCGGGAGGCCGGCCGCCGCGTGCTTCGGTTCGGTGACCTGGGGAGCGTCCTGAACCGGATCACCCTTGGGCGGTTTCGTGGCCATCGGACTCTCTCCTTCGCACACACATGTGAGGTACGTCTCCGATCCTCGCACGCGCCGGTGACAACGGTGTTTGCCGGGCGTGCGGGGAGCGCCGGCCGGGCCTGCCCCTTCCGTGCCGTCGGTGGCGGGCGGGTCTGACTGTCAGTGGGGCGTGGCAGGATCGGGGGCGTGGCAGAGACAGCAGCGAAGAAGACCGACAACAGCCCCGGCGGCAGCCGCCCGCGCCTGATGCTCATGGACGGGCACTCGCTGGCCTATCGCGCGTTCTTCGCGCTGCCCGCGGAGAACTTCACCACCGCGACCGGCCAGCCGACGAACGCGATCTACGGCTTCGCGTCGATGCTGGCGAACACCCTGCGTGATGAGGCCCCCACCCACTTCGCGGTGGCCTTCGACGTGTCCCGCAAGACGTGGCGCTCCGAGGAGTTCACGGAGTACAAGGCCAACCGCTCCAAGACCCCCGACGAGTTCAAGGGCCAGGTCGAGCTGATCGGCGAGCTCCTCGACGCGATGCACGTCTCGCGCTTCGCCGTCGACGGCTTCGAGGCCGACGACGTCATCGCCACACTCGCCACACAGGCCGAGGCCGAGGGCTTCGACGTGCTGATCGTCACCGGCGACCGTGACTCCTTCCAGCTGGTCAGCGAGCACACCACCGTGCTGTACCCGACGAAGGGCGTCTCGGAGCTGACCCGGTTCACCCCGGAGAAGGTCTTCGAGAAGTACGGCTTGACGCCCGCCCAGTACCCCGACTTCGCGGCCCTGCGCGGCGACCCGTCCGACAACCTCCCCGGCATCCCCGGCGTCGGCGAGAAGACCGCCGCGAAGTGGATCAACCAGTTCGGTTCGTTCGCGGAGCTGGTCGAGCGCGTCGAGGAGGTCAAGGGCAAGGCCGGGCAGAACCTCCGCGACCACCTGGAGGCCGTCAAGCTCAACCGCCGCCTCACCGAGATGGTGCGCACGGTGGAGCTGCCGAAGACGGTCACCGACCTGGAGCGCGCCCCGTACGACCGCAAGACGCTCGCGATGATCCTCGACACCCTGGAGATCAGGAACCCCTCCCTGCGGGAGCGGCTCCTGGCCGTCGACCCGGGGGCCGAGGAGGCCGAGGGCGCCCCGGTGGCCGCGCCCGGCGTGGCGGTGGACGGTACGGTGCTCGGCACCGGCGAGCTGGCCGGCTGGCTCGCCGAGCACGGCGCACAGCAGGCCCTGGGCCTCGCCACCGTCGACACCTGGGGTCTCGGTACCGGCTCGGTCGCCGAGGTCGCCCTCGCCGCGTCCGGCGGGGCCGCCGCCTGGTTCGACCCGTCCGAGCTGGACGAGGCCGACGAGCGGGCCTGGACCGGCTGGCTCGCCGACGCCGACCGGCCCAAGGTGCTGCACAACGCCAAGGGCGCCATGCGCGTCTTCGCCGAACACGGCTGGAGCGTCGCCGGCGTCACCATGGACACCGCGCTCGCCGCGTACCTCGTCAAGCCGGGGCGCCGCTCCTTCGACCTGGACGCACTGTCCCTCGAGTACCTGGGCCGGGAGCTGGCGCCCGCCGCCGCGGCCGACGGGCAGCTCGCCTTCGGCGCGGACGACGGGGCCGAGGCCGAGGCGCTGATGATCCAGGCGCGGGCCGTGCTCGACCTGGGCCTGGCCTTCGAGGCCCGCCTGGAGGAGGTCGGCGCGGCGGATCTGCTGCGGGACATGGAGCTGCCCACCTCCGCCCTGCTGGCCCGCATGGAGCGGCACGGCATCGCGGCCGACCGGGCCCACCTGGAAGCCATGGAGCAGATGTTCGCCGGGGCGGTCCAGCAGGCCGTGAAGGAGGCGCACGCGGCCGCCGGGCACGAGTTCAACCTCGGCTCGCCCAAGCAGCTCCAGGAAGTCCTCTTCGGCGAGCTGGGCCTGCCCAAGACGAAGAAGACCAAGACCGGGTACACCACGGACGCCGACGCGCTCGCGTGGCTGGCGACCCAGACGGACAACGAACTGCCGGTGATCATGCTCCGGCACCGTGAGCAGGCCAAGCTGCGGGTGACCGTGGAGGGCCTGATCAAGACGGTCGCCGCGGACGGCCGTATCCATACGACGTTCAACCAGACGGTCGCGGCGACGGGTCGTCTGTCGTCGACGGATCCGAACCTCCAGAACATTCCCGTCCGTACCGATGAGGGGCGGGCGATCCGGCGCGGGTTCGTGGTCGGGGAGGGCTTCGAGTCCCTCATGACCGCCGACTACAGCCAGATCGAGCTGCGGGTGATGGCCCACCTCTCCGAGGACGAGGGGCTCATCGAGGCGTTCACGTCGGGGGAGGACCTGCACACCACGGCCGCCTCCCAGGTCTTCGCGGTCGAGCCCGGCGCGGTCGACGCGGAGATGCGGCGGAAGATCAAGGCGATGTCGTACGGGCTGGCGTACGGGTTGTCCGCGTTCGGGCTCTCGCAGCAGCTGAACATCGAGGCCGGAGAGGCCCGGACCCTCATGGACGCCTACTTCGAGCGGTTCGGCGGGGTGCGGGACTATCTGCGCCGGGCGGTCGACGAGGCGCGGGCCACGGGGTACACGGCGACGCTCTTCGGGCGCCGCCGCTACCTCCCCGACCTCAACAGCGACAACCGTCAGCGGCGTGAGGCGGCCGAGCGGATGGCTCTCAACGCGCCGATCCAGGGCACGGCGGCGGACATCGTCAAGATCGCGATGCTCAAGGTGGACGGCGCGCTGCGCGAGGCCGGCCTCGCGTCCCGCATGCTGCTCCAGGTCCACGACGAAATCGTGCTGGAGATCGCACCGGGGGAGCGGGCGGCGGCGGAGGAGATCGTCCGCCGGGAGATGTCGGATGCCGTGCATCTGAACGTCCCGCTGGGCGTCTCGGTGGGGGACGGGTCGGACTGGGAGTCTGCCGCGCACTGACCTCCGGCGGTTGGGCGGTTCTTGTGCGGCTTGGTGGGGGCGGGCGTCTTTGCGCAGTTCCCCGCGCCCCTGGGTGCCGGGGGCGCGGGGAACTGCGCGACCAGCCACAACGCACCCGCACCCGCCCGACAACCCGATCCGGCACCCCCCGTAGGCGCCCCGCCGAGGCCCAGCGCAGCTGCCCGCGGGGAACTGCGCGACCAGCCCCCACAGGCCCGCCCCCCCGCCCGGCAACCTGACCCGGCACTCCTGAGGCGCGCCCCGCCCAGCTGCCCACAACCGCCCCGGCAACGCCGTAGGCGCCGTCACTCACGTGGGCGCCACAACAACGCCCCCGACCGCACCCCCGGCCAGGATGCGCTCATGGGTATACGCATGCTCCACCGCCGGACGGCCCCCGCACAGGCGTACGCCGACCAGGCCCCGCTCTCCGCGCAGCGTCCCGTCCCGGCCCACGCGGCCGCCGCAAGCACCGCCCGCATCCCCTTCGACCTGGCGAGACTCCTGCGCCGGGCGCGAGCCAAGGCGGTGAGCCCCCGCATCCCGGACCGCCTCACCACGCCCCTGCGCCCCGCCGCCACAGACCTACGGCACCGTGTGGCCCGCCGCGACCGGGACGCCGTAGAACGCGAGGAGCCGTCCAGCCGGCGGCTGTGGGCCGAGCTGGCCCTCAGTTATCTCGCTCTCGCCCTCACCCTGCTGCCCCGGTCCCGCCCGATGCCCACCATGACGGTGTTCATCGCCGAACAGGCCGCGGGAGACCGGCCTCTTCCCGGGCGTCGGACACCGGGGTCGGGCGCCACAGCCTGACCCCCGCGGCATACAGCAGGACCCCGAGCACAAGGCCCGCGCCCGCGCCGAAGCACAGGGCGGGGATCAGTTCCCAGGGCTTCGCGGTGGAACCCCAGTACGCCCACCACCGCGAGGCCCGCTGCAGCGCGCCCACCGTCATGCACCCGCCGATCACGGCCACGGCCCACCACCTGTCCCGCACCGACAGCGCGGGGACACCGCGTGGCTCGGCCGCCACGGGTGCCCGGCGCAGGGCGTTCAGGCAGAACACGGCGATCACCACCGCGGCCAGCGCTGAACCGCCGTACTGCAGGTACCAGTACAGCGGGGACCCGGCCACCTCCCGGCCCAGGACGGGGAGCAGCCGCATCCCCCACCGGTCGTGATGCGTGAAGGCGTCCCACACGACGTGGGTCAGCGCTCCGACGACCGCGGAGGCGTACCAGCGCACGGCCAGTGCCGTACGCACGCGTGCGCGTGGCGTGCCGCAGCGCAGCAGCGTCGCCGGCCCGCCCTGGCGCCTTCGTGGCAGCAGGGCCACCAGCGGTTCTCTCAGCAGCAGCCACAGACCGACCAGGGCCCAGGCGACGAGCACGTCGATCGTGAAGACGCCCGGGAAGGAATGCGTGACGGTGCCGAACTCCATCGCCCCGGACACGACACTTGCCGCGTAGTAGGTCATGTCGGGCGAGAAGGATCCGGCCACGAGCACGGCCGGAACCAGTCGCCCCCGGCCCGTTCCGTCGGTGCGCACCGCGGGCAGTACCGCCGCCGCATGGCTCAGGGTGAACGGCAACGGGGCTCCTCGCGGCGGGTGTTGGCCGGGCGGCGGCCCGGGGCATCGGCTGCGTCCAGTATGAGCGACGCGAGGCCGCACCGATCGAACATGGCCAACTGGTGAATATCGGGCACGAACCGGTGTCCGTGAAAAGGAAGTTGTCGTAGGGTCACACGGGTCACCGCGCTGGGGAGCTCGGTCGAACGTGCGCATCAGGAATTGCCGCGCGTCACAGGGGCAACCTCCAGGACGGTTCGACTGTCACTACTGGACGAGAGCGACAGACGGAGACGGGCGTTCGGGCGTCCACAGGAGGGGTTCACTTTATGGCGGCGCAATTCGGCAGGAGGCTGGCCAAAGGTGCGACGACCACCGCCGTGGCAGCACTCGCGGTCGCGGCACTGTCCGCCTCCCAGGCCCCGGGGGTCACGGCCGACGACAACGGCAGATCGACCGCCGCCGGTGCCGAGGCATCCCCCGACCCGACCTCCGGGAACGGCGCGACCGGCAAGTCGCCGTACTACACGGACCTGCCGCCGCTGAACACCCCGAGCCCCGCGCCGACCGACGGCACCGCCACCACCCCCGTCACCCCGGTCGAGTCCGAGGCGGGCATACCCGCGACCGTCCTCGACGCCTACAAGAAGGCCGCGGCCGAACTCCAGGAGTCCAAGCCCGGCTGCAACCTGCCCTGGCAACTCCTCGCCGCCATCGGCCAGGTCGAGTCGGGCCAGGCCCGGGGCGGCCGCGTCGACGCCGACGGCACCACGACCTCCAGGATCCTCGGCCCGCAGCTCGACGGCAACGGCTTCGCGCTCATCAAGGACACCGACGGCGGTGCCTACGACGGCGACACCGCGTACGACTCGGCCGTCGGGCCCATGCAGTTCATCCCGTCCACGTGGAAGTGGGCCGGCCGTGACGGCAACGGCGACGGGGTGAAGGACCCGAACAACGTCTACGACGCCTCCCTGGCCACCGCTCACTACCTGTGCCGCAACGGCTGGGACCTGTCGGACAGCGGTGATCTGGAAAGCGCCATCCTCAGCTACAACCCCTCGGACGCCTACGTCAACACAGTGCTGTCGTGGCTGGAGTACTACCGCAAGGGCACCTACGAGGTCCCCGACGGCACCGGCACGATCCCGGGCAACCGCAGCGACGGCAGCGGTGGCGGCAGCGGCTCGACCTCCTCGCCGTCGTCGCCCTCGACGCCGAACTCGCCGAACTCACCGAAGCCGAGCACGCCCGGCTCGCCCAGCCCGACCCCGCCGTCGACCACCCCGCCCCCGTCCGGGACCCCCACCACGCCGCCCCCGACGACTCCCGTGACCCCTACCCAGTCGGTGGACCACCTGGAGGACTCGGGCACCGGGAAGCTCACCGCCATGGCGGGCGACGCCTTCACCGCGAAGATCAGCACCAAGGCGGAGAACGCCGCCGGCAAGGGCGTCGCCAAGGTCCGGATCCGCTACACGATCGTCGGCGACACCGACGCCACCTTCACCGGCGGCGAGAAGGTCGCCACGGCCCTGACGGACAGCTCCGGCGTGGCCACCGCGCCCGCGCTCCAGGCGGGCGAGACCACCGGCACCTTCGCGGTCCGCGCCACTCTCATCGGCCGTACCGTCACCGGCCCGATCTACTCGGCCGCCGTCACCCAGCGCGTCGCCGACACCCTCGTCCGCACCGCCGACACCGCGCTGACCTGCACCCCGGGCGGCCAGTTCGCCGACCCGGTCCAGGTGAAGGCCACCTATAAGGACGCCGTCGCCGACAAGGTCGCCGCCACCGCCACCTTGGTCAAGTCGGCCGACGACGCGACCGAGAACGACAAGGGCCCCTACTTCAAGGACGCCGACGGCAAGACCGTCCGCACCCTGACCGGCCTCACGACGGACGCGGACGGCGTGCTGAAGCTGCCGCAGCTCTACGCCGACGACACCACCGGCACCTTCGTGCTCCGCATCACCACCGCGGGCGGCGCGACGCTCGACGTGACGCTGACCGTGGCGGCCGCCACGGACACCTCCGCGAGCCCCTCGCCGAGCCCCAGCGCGAGTTCGTAGCCACCGAGCACCTCGAAGGGCGTCCTCTCCGCTACGGCGGACAGGGCGCCCTTCGCCCGTGCGCGAGCTGTTCTCATCTCGCCCCCACGTTGCTACGGTGCCGGACCTGACGATGCATCAGTTCCCGCCCGCAGGGAGGCAGTCATGCGCGCCCTGATCGCCGCCGCGACCGGTCTCGCCCTCGCGTTCGCGCTGGTCCTCACGATCACCGCGCTGGGCACGCCCACCGGCAAGACGTCCCCCAAACCGTTGCTGACCACGGTGCCCGCGCACCCGTAACCGTCCGCCGGGAGGCCGAGATGCGCCGCAAGACCAGCCTGGTCCTGCTCGCCCTCGCCGTGTTCTTCGCGGCGCTGTCCCCGCTGCTGCGCTGGTACGCCTTCCCGCGCCTCGCCAAGATCCCCGCGAACCAGTACCAGGACATGGTCCTGGAGGCCAAGGACGCGACCCTCATCGACTACAACGACGGAATGAAGGAGAAGAAGGTCTCCAAGGTCACCATCGTGCAGACCCTCAAGGGCAACGTGGAAGCCTCGGAGAAGATCGAGAAGATGGCCGGGAAGGACGTCGTCGTCTGGGACGGACTCTCCTACGTCGTCGGGCCCGACGGAAAGATGGTCTCCAAGATCCCCGAGCGCTACATCTTCGACGCCCACACCCAGGACCCCGTCCACGCCACCGGAGAGATGGTCGACGGCGACCCCGTGAAGCGTGCCGGCATCGAGTTCAAGTGGCCCTTCCTCACCGAGAAACGGGACTACGTGTACTTCGACGCCCAGGCCCGCACCTCGGCCCCCATCCATTACAAGGGCACGCGCAACTTCCGCGGCGTCGACGTCTACTACTTCGAGCAGACCATCCCCTGGACCAAGGTGCCCTTCCCGAAGACCATGCCGATCCAGGGCATCACCCCCGCTTCCATCGCCAGGACCGGCACCACCCGCTGGTACACCACGGTCCGCAGGTTCTGGGTCGAACCCCTCACCGGCGCCCCGGTCTACGGCGAGGAACTCCACAAGGAGGAACTGCGCGGCGGCACCCTGCTCGGCGGCCGCGACAAGGTGACGGTCTTCGCCGGCGACGTCAAGATGCGCGAGGACTACATCAGGCACACGGTCGACCTGGTCAAGTCGAACCGCACCCTCGTCCTCCTCATGACCTCGTACCTGCCGTGGGGCTTCCTTACCCTGGGTGCCCTGCTGCTGGCGGTGGCCCTGTTGCTGGAGGCCCGCGGCCGCCGCCCGGCCCCCGCGAAGGTCGACGAGCCCGAACCGGTCACCGCCTGAGCCGCGCGTTGGTGTGCCGCGTCGGCTCGGCGGCCGCCGGGTCCTCGGGCCACGGATGCTTCGGATACCGGCCGCGCAGCTCCGCCCGTACGCCCCTGTAGCCGTCCTTCCAGAAGGAGGCGAGGTCGGCGGTGACCGCGACGGGGCGCCCGGCGGGGGAGAGGAGATGGACGACGAGGGGCACGCCGGCGATCCGGGGCGACTCCTGGAGCCCGAACATCTCCTGCACCTTCACCGCGAGGACCGGCTGTTCGGGGCTGCCGTAGTCGATCCGGATTCTGGACCCGCTCGGTACGGCGACCCGTTCGGGCGCCAGTTCATCGAGCCGCGCGGCCTCGCCGGAGGCCCACGGCAGGAGCCTTTGCAGTGCCTGTCCGGCGTCGAGGCGTGCCAGGTCGGCCCGTCGCCGGGCGCGGCTCAGCTCGGGCTCCAGCCATTCGTCCACGCGCGCGTGGAGCGCGTCCTCGACGACCTCGGGCCACGGGTCGCCGAGGTGGTGGCGCAGGAACGCGAGCCGCTGCCGCAGGACCTCGGCGTCAGGCGTCCACCGCAGGAGCCGCAGCCCTTCCTGCCGGAGCCCTTCGAGGAGGGCCTCGCGTACGAGGGCGGGGTCCGCGTCCCTCAGGGGCCGTACCGCGAGCTCGATCGCCCCGAGCCGCTCCACCCGCCGGGCCACCACGTCCCCGTCGGCCCAGTGCACCTCCTGGCGCTCGGAGTACAGGGAGGCGGCCGCCGACCGGGCCGTGTCCTCGTCGATCACCGCGGCGAGCTGCACACGCGCGTGCCCCTTTCCGACGGGACGGTCCGCCACCGCCACCGCGATCCAGGGCGAGCCCCGCAGCGGGGAGCCGTCGGAGAGTTCGGCGCGGGTGCCGGAGGCCATGAGATAGGAGCCGCCGTCGGCCCTCGCCACGCGCTCCGGGAAGGCGAGGGCGGCCACGAGCCCGACGACGCCGTCCTCGCCGGTGTCCGACGGGCGCATCTCCTCGTCCACCCCCGCCGACGGGCGGCCGGCGGACTCCGTCGCGACGGCCCGCAGCCGGCGCACCTCCGCCCGCCACCGCGCCGCGTAGGCGTCACCCCCACGCCGGGCAGCCCGCAACGCACCCGCGAGGTCGTTCCCGTACTCCCGCGGTGCCTCCTCGCTCAGCAGCGCGACGACCTCGGCAGCACGCTCGCCCCCGACCGACGCGGCCGCGTCCAGGAGCGCCCGTCCCACCCGCGGGTGCAACCCCAGCCGTGCCAGCCGGACACCCCGCCGCGTGCCATGACCGGCCGGGTCCACCGCGTCCACCGCCGCGAGAACGGTCCGCGCGGCCGCCATCGCCCCGCCCGGCGGCGGATCCAGCAGGGCGAGACCGGACGCGTCCGGATCGCCCCAGCAGGCCACCTGAAGCGCGAACGCCGTCAAGTCGGCCACCTTGATCTCCGGCGACGGGAAACGCGGCAGCCGGGCGTCCTCGGCCTCCGCCCAGCACCGGTACACCGCACCCGGCGCCTCCCGCCCGGCCCGCCCCGCCCGCTGCCGCCCGGCCGCCTGCGAGGCCCGGACGGTCGCGAGCGCGCTCAGCCCGCGCGCGTGGTCGACGCGCGGCTCCCGCGCGAGCCCCGAGTCGACGACCACGCGCACCCCCGGCACGGTCAGGGACGACTCGGCCACCGCCGTCGCCAGCACCACTCGCCGCCGCTCCCCGCCCGCCAGCACCGCGTCCTGCACGTCCGCAGGCGCCCTGCCGTGCACCTGGAGCACCTCCACGTCACCGAGACCGCCCAGCTGCCCGGCCACGCGCCCGATCTCGCCCACACCCGGCAGGAAGCACAGCACGTCCCCGTCCCGCTCGGACAACGCCCGCCGTACCACCGAGGCCACATGCGTGAGCAGCGCGGGATCGACGCGCATGCCGTGCGGCGGCCGTACGGGACGCGCCGGTGGCGCCCAGACGACCTCCACCGGATGCGAGACACCCTCCGCCTCGACGACGGGCGCGTCGCCCAGCAACCGCGCCCACCCCTGCGCGTCGGTCGTCGCGGACGCGGCCACCAGCCGCAGCTCCGGGCGCAGTGTCTGCCGTACGTCCCACAGGAACGCCGCCGTCGTGTCCGCGTCCAGATGCCGTTCGTGGCACTCGTCGAGCACCACCACGTCGACGCCCGTCAGTTCCTGGTCGCGCTGGAGCCGCTGGAGCAGGACGCCCGTCGTGACGACCTCCACGCGCGTGTGCCGTCCGACCACCCGCTCGCCGCGCACGGAGTAGCCGACGCTCGCGCCGACCTTCTCGCCCAGCAGCCACGCCATCCGCCGGGCGGCCGCGCGGGCGGCGATACGGCGGGGTTCGGCGACGACGACCTTCCGCGCGGTTGCGCCGGAATCCAGCAGGCCCGCGAGCACCAGCGGGACCAGGGTCGTCTTGCCGGTGCCGGGCGGTGCCACCAGGACCGCCGTGCCGTGCTCCTCCAGGGCGTCGCCCAGCGCGGGCAGGGCACTGCGTACGGGAAGGGCGTCCAGGGCGTCGTAACGGATCACGTCACCAGTGTCGTACGACTGCGGGAACGCCTCAGTCGCGCTCGCACACGAAGATCGCGGTCCCGGGGATCAGATTCCCGCGCAGGGGAGACCAGCCGCCCCACTCCGAGGTGTTCCAGACCGGCCACTCCGGCTCGACCAGGTCGACCAGGCGGAAGCCGGCGGCGACCACGTCGCGCACCCGGTCTCCGATCGTGCGGTGATGCTCGACGTAGACAGCGCGGCCCTCCTCGTCCTGTTCGACATAGGGCGTGCGGTCGAAGTAGGAGGCGGAGACGGAGAGGCCCTCGGGGCCCGGCTCGTCCGGGAAGGCCCAGCGGATCGGGTGCGTCACCGAGAAGACGAAGCGGCCGCCCGGGCGCAGCACACGATGCACCTCCTTGAGGACCAGCACCGGCTCGGCGACGAACGGCAGCGCCCCGTACGCCGAGCACGCCAGGTCGAAGGAGCCGTCCGCGAAGGGCAGCACGCCCGCGTCCGCGCACACCAGGGGGAAGGACGTACCGATGCGCAGGGCGTGCTGGAGCTGGCGGTGGGAGATGTCCAGGGCGACCGGGCGGGCACCCTGCGCCGCCAGCCAGCGCGCGCACTGGGCGGCACCGGCGCCGATCTCCAGGACATCCCTGCCCTTGAGGTCCTCGGCCGGGCCCAGCAGCTCGGCCTCCACCTCGTCGAGGCCCTCGGGGCACCAGACGAAGCGGTCGTCGCCGAGGAACGTGCCGTGCTCGACCTGGTACTCGTCCGCGTTGCGGTCCCACCAGCCCCGGTTGGCGCGGGCGCTCTCGGTGACGTCCGCGTCGCGGCGCGTGGCCTGCGACTCCGCGTCCGGTCCGGACTCCTGCGGGTGTGATGCGGACTCTTGGATGATCGGCTCCCTCGTACTAGTCTGCGGGCTCTTCCGTCCGACCCGTGGCGGCGTCACGAATGGGACGCCACCGGGCCCGCGTGGCCTCGTGAGACAGGTTTTGTGCCGGGTATGCGGCGATCCGCCCCGGGTGTGCGCCTTCGCGCATTGACCCTGCCCGGCTGCCCCCGTATGCTACAAGTTGCGCTGCGGGCCTGCGCACCTCAGACGTAGCAGGTCGCGCTCGCATCTGTTGTATGTCCCCTCGGTTGTCGAGGCGCCACCAGTGGTTTTGTGTGGCGCTTCCTTGGCTGTCCGGCTTCTTCAGAGCGAAACGGGCTCCCGGCGTAAGCAGTACCTACGACTCACTGTCCGTACCGGAGCCCTTTCCCACATGACGAGCAGCACCGAGACCACCTCTACCACTCCGCAGGTAGCGGTCAACGACATCGGTAACGAGGAAGCCTTCCTCGCCGCGATCGACGAGACGATCAAGTACTTCAACGACGGCGACATCGTCGACGGCGTCATCGTGAAGGTCGACCGGGACGAGGTCCTGCTCGACATCGGTTACAAGACCGAAGGTGTCATCCCGAGCCGCGAGCTCTCGATCAAGCACGACGTCGACCCCAACGAGGTCGTCGCCGTCGGTGACGAGATCGAAGCCCTTGTTCTCCAGAAGGAGGACAAGGAAGGCCGCCTGATCCTCTCGAAGAAGCGCGCCCAGTACGAGCGCGCCTGGGGCACCATCGAGAAGATCAAGGAAGAGGACGGCATCGTCACCGGTACCGTCATCGAGGTCGTCAAGGGTGGTCTCATCCTCGACATCGGCCTCCGTGGCTTCCTGCCGGCCTCCCTCGTCGAGATGCGCCGTGTCCGCGACCTCCAGCCCTACGTGGGCAAGGAGCTCGAGGCGAAGATCATCGAGCTGGACAAGAACCGCAACAACGTGGTCCTGTCCCGCCGCGCCTGGCTCGAGCAGACCCAGTCCGAGGTTCGCCAGACGTTCCTCACCACCCTGCAGAAGGGTCAGGTCCGCTCCGGCGTCGTCTCCTCGATCGTCAACTTCGGTGCCTTCGTGGACCTGGGTGGCGTCGACGGTCTGGTGCACGTCTCCGAGCTCTCCTGGAAGCACATCGACCACCCCTCCGAGGTTGTCGAGGTCGGCCAGGAAGTCACCGTCGAGGTCCTCGACGTCGACATGGACCGCGAGCGTGTCTCCCTGTCGCTGAAGGCGACCCAGGAAGACCCGTGGCAGCAGTTCGCCCGGACCCACCAGATCGGCCAGGTCGTGCCCGGCAAGGTCACGAAGCTGGTTCCGTTCGGTGCGTTCGTCCGCGTGGACGAGGGCATCGAGGGTCTGGTCCACATCTCCGAGCTGGCCGAGCGCCACGTGGAGATCCCGGAGCAGGTCGTCCAGGTCAACGACGAGATCTTCGTCAAGGTCATCGACATCGACCTCGAGCGCCGTCGCATCAGCCTCTCGCTGAAGCAGGCCAACGAGGCCTTCGGTTCCGACCCGGCCTCGGTCGAGTTCGACCCGACGCTGTACGGCATGGCCGCGTCGTACGACGACCAGGGCAACTACATCTACCCCGAGGGCTTCGACCCCGAGACCAACGACTGGCTCGAGGGTTACGAGTCCCAGCGTGAGGTGTGGGAGAACCAGTACGCCGAGGCGCAGACCCGCTTCGAGCAGCACCAGCAGCAGGTCATCAAGTCCCGCGAGGCCGACGCCGCTGCTGCGGCCGAGGGCGGCGACGCTGCCGGTGCGGCTCCGGCCGCGGGCGGTGGCGGCGGTGGCGGTTCGTACTCCTCCGAGGGTGCGGACACCTCCGGTGCGCTGGCTTCCGACGAGGCGCTTGCCGCGCTGCGTGAGAAGCTTGCCGGTGGCCAGAGCTGAACGCTCACTGAGCAATAGCTCTTGAACTGAAGGGCCGTACCTTTCGAGGTGCGGTCCTTCAGTGTTTTCGGCTGCGGGCCGGTGGGGGCTGGTCGCGCAGTTCCCCGCGCCCCTAGGGAGTTCGAGCCGCTCTTGGTCATGAAAAGCCGTTAAGAGATGGGCTGATCAGGGCCCCGGGTGGGAATGCCGCTGTTCCAGGGCGTGTTGTGCTGTATGAACACGAGGAGGAGCGGTCACTGTGCTTGATCCGCAGGGTTTGTACGCATGGGAGCCCCAGGGCCTCGCCGTCGTCGACATGGCGCTCGCGCAGGAGTCGGCCGGCCTGGTCATGCTCTACCACTTCGACGGATACATCGACGCGGGCGAGACCGGCGACCAGATCGTCGACCGGCTGCTCGACTCGCTGCCCCACCAGGTCGTGGCACGTTTCGACCACGACCGGCTCGTGGACTACCGGGCCCGCCGTCCGCTGCTCACCTTCAAGCGTGACCGCTGGACGGAGTACGAGGAGCCCACGATCGACGTGCGGCTCGTCCAGGACGCCACCGGAGCGCCCTTCCTGCTGCTGTCCGGCCCGGAGCCGGACGTGGAGTGGGAGCGTTTCGCCGCGGCCGTCCAGCAGATCGTGGAACGGCTCGGCGTCCGGCTGTCCGTGAACTTCCACGGCATCCCCATGGGCGTCCCGCACACCCGCCCCGTGGGCCTCACCCCGCACGGCAACCGCCACGACCTCGTACCCGGTCACCGCAGCCCCTTCGAGGAGGCCCAGGTGCCCGGCAGCGCCGAGGCCCTGGTCGAGTACCGGCTCATGGAGGCCGGCCACGACGTCCTGGGCGTCGCGGCGCACGTTCCGCACTACATTGCGCGCTCGCCGTACCCGGACGCCGCCCTGACCGTCCTGGAGGCCATCACGGCTGCCACCGGCATGGTCCTGCCCGGCATCGCCCACGCCCTGCGCACCGACGCCCACCGCACCCAGACCGAGATCGACCGCCAGATCCAGGAGGGCGACGAGGACCTCGTGGCCCTCGTCCAGGGCCTCGAGCACCAGTACGACGCGGCGGCCGGCGCGGAGACCAGGGGCAACATGCTCGCCGAGCCCGTGGAGATCCCGTCGGCGGACGAGATCGGGATGGAGTTCGAGCGCTTCCTGGCGGAACGTGAAGGCGACAACTGACGCGCGCGGAGCGTCTAGGCTTCCGGTCATGCTGAAGGTGGGCCTGACCGGCGGTATCGGCGCCGGCAAGAGTGAGGTGTCGAGGCTCCTCGCGGAGCACGGCGCCGTCCTGATCGACGCGGACCGCATCGCGCGCGAGGTCGTCGCGCCGGGCACGCCTGGCCTCGCCGCGGTCGTGGAGGCCTTCGGCGAGGACGTACTCGCCGAGGACGGCAGCCTCGACCGCCCCAGGCTGGGATCCATCGTCTTCGCCGACCCGGACCGGCTCGCCGTACTGAACTCGATCGTGCATCCCCTGGTGGGCGCCCGCTCCCGCGAGCTGGAATCAGCGGCCGCCGAGGATGCCGTCGTCGTCCACGACGTCCCGCTCCTCGCGGAGAACGCCCTGGCGCCGCTCTACGACCTCGTCGTCGTCGTCGACGCGAGCCCCGACACCCAGCTCGACCGGCTGGTCCGGCTGCGCGGCATGACCGAACAGGACGCACGCGCGCGTATGGCCGCCCAGGCCACGCGCGAGAAGCGCCTGGAGATCGCGGACGTCGTGATCGACAACGACGTACCCCTGGAAGAGCTGCGCCGACGCGTTCAGGAGGTGTGGGGCGATCTCCTGCGCCGGGCGCGCGCGTCGCGGGCAGCTCAGGAATAGCGTCCCCCGGTCCGGGCGTTGAACCCTTCCAGTGAGGGAAGGACTGTGCCGTGCCCGAGATCAGCGGTTCGACCGGACGTACTCCGGAGACGCATGTCATCGACTACCGCGCAGCCGAGCAGTTGCTCTCCGCGCGGGACCCGCGGGGCGCGGTGAAGCTGCTCGACTCCGTCATCGCCGCCCACCCGGAGAACACCGCGGCCCGGCTGCTGCGCGCGCGGGCCTTCTTCGCCGCCGCGCAACTGCGCCCCGCCGAGCTGGAGTTCACCATCGTCCTGGAGCGCGAACCGGACAACGCCTTCGCCCACTTCGCGCTCGCCCGCACCTACGAGCGGCAGGGACGGTCCGACCAGGCCAGGCGCCACTTCCGGCTGGCGGCAGCGCTGGACCCCAATCCGGAGTTCCTGAGGGCGGCGCGGTTCGACTCCTGACGGCCGCCTCGAGGTGCCGCGGCTACCGGGGGCGGTTCTCCGGTGGCCGGTACGGCGGGATGTCGGGGCCCGGCTGGTAGTGCGGGCCCTGACGGATGTGCCGGAGGATCATCGTCATGTCGACGGTGATCACCAGCCAGAGCACTCCGCAGCCGATCGCCCACCCGGGGCGGCCCGCCAGCGCGAACGCGACGGTGCCGAAGACCGCCCAGACCAGCCCCCACACGCTCAGCCAGAACCGTGCCCGCAGTGCACTGCGCGCAGTCGTCGGCTCACTGCCTGTACGCATCGGGATCACCCACTCCTCCCTCGCAACGTACTCTTCGGAACGGACGTTGACCAAAGGGCCGAAGAGGGGGTCGCCGCGTGCTTCCGGATGCCGACGAACTGGCCGAGGTGCTGGTGGAACTCGCCGTACCGCATGAGGACGTCAACGAACTCGTACGGATGGGCCGACGGGTCATGGACGACCCGGAGCTGCGGCGGTTCCTGGAACACTCCGTCGACGAACTGGTCCGGGACATGGGAAGGGCCGACGATCCGGTCGTCCTGCCCGAGCTCGACTGGCCGGCCGGCGCCCTCCAACGCTGCTTCCCCGCCTACGTGTTCGTGGCCGCGCTGCCCCACACGCGCGCGTACCACCGCTCGCGCGGCATCCCGGCCGAGGTGTCCCGGCGCACCCTCGCCGACCTCGGGCGAAACATGGCCGTGCACCGCAGGCGGTACGGCAGGGCGGGTGTGCAGTCACCGCGCTGGCTGACCCGGCACTCGCGAGGAGAGCTGTACCAGCTGGGGCGACTCCAGTTCGAACGGACACGGTACGGGCCGTGGAACAGCCGGACGCTCACGGCGGCCGGACCGGACATCGCTCCCGGCACGCCCTGTCTGAGCCTGCACGTCCCCGACTTCCTCGGCCCGCTGTCACCGCAGGCGTGCGACCGCTCGCTTGCCCTGGCCGCCGAGTTCTTCGCCCGGCACTTCGCGGAGGAGCCGTACCGTGCCGTGCTGTGTCATTCCTGGCTGCTGGACCCGCAGTTGAAGGAGTATCTGCCCGCGGACTCCAACATCGTCCGGTTCCAGAAGCGTTTCCGGCTCGCTCCCGAGGACCGGGTACCGGAGGACACCGAGCCGGTGCAGTTCGTGTTCGGGGACCCGGAGCTGCCGGTGGAGAACCTGCCGCGGCGGACCGCGCTGGAACGGGCCGTCGGCGATCACCTGCGGGCCGGCGGGCACTGGTACATCGGGCACGGCTGGTTCCCCTTGCAGCCGGGGTGAGGACGGTTCCGCTGTAGCTCGGACGGGTGAACCCGTGCGACTCGGGAACGGCCGTGCGGACACGGGCCGTTGGACGGGCATGGAGCTGAAGATGCGAGCGGGACATCGGGGGACGGGCCCAGGGGCGATCACCCCGGACGGATGCGCGGTCGAGCTGTACTCGCGGCTGCCCGTGGGAGCGGAGCCGGAGATCATCGCCGGGGCGGTGCCGACGGGGGCGCACATCCTGGAGCTGGGCAGTGGCGTGGGGCGCATGACACATCCGCTCCTGGAGCGGGGGTTCACGGTCACCGCGGTGGACGAGTCCGCCGAGATGCTGGAGCACGTGCGGGGGGCGCGCACGATACGCGGCCCGATCGAGGACCTCGACCTGGGCGAGACGTTCGACGTGGTGCTGCTCGCGTCGTTCCTCGTGCACAACGCCGACCTGGAGGTGCGGCGCGGGATGCTGCGCGCCTGTGCGCGGCATGTGGCGGAGGGCGGCTGTGTGCTGATCCAGCGGGAGGGCGGGGGCTATCACGGTGATCTGCCGCGCGAGCGTACAGGGAGGGGCGACTCCGGCGAGTTCACCGTGCGGATCGTCTCCTCGGAACCGGTAGCGGAGGGCGTCCACTCGGTACATGCGGAGTACGAGTTCCCGGACGCCACCTGGACCCAGACGTTCCGCTCCCGTCCACTGACGCGGGAACAGTTCGAGGAGGCGCTGCGGGAGGCGGGGTTGAGAGTGGACCGGTATCTGACGGAGGACCGGACATGGGTGCGGGCGGTGCCGGTGACGGGCTGAGGAAATCGGTCCTGCGGCGGCGATGAGTTCGGGTGCGGGTGCGGGTCTACCCCTGCGACAGCAACACGGACCGCTTCCCACAGGAGACCCCGATGTCCGAGACCACCGTCCCCGTCACCCCCACCGCTGTTTCCGCCGCCTCCTCTGTCATCGCCGAGTCCTCGTCCGCCCGCGGACGCCGGGCCCGGATCGCCCTGCGCACCCTGCAGGTCGTGCTCGCCCTCTTCTACGTGATCGCCAGTGCGCTCCCCAAGCTGATCGCGCACCCTTCGGCCGCCGAGGGCTTCGACAAGATGGGCTGGGGCAGCGCGGGGATGTACACCATCGGCGTGCTCGAACTGGCCGGTGGGATCGCCCTGTTGATCCCGGTGCTGCAGTCGGTGGCGGCCGTGGCGCTGAGCGCGCTGATGGTCGGCGCGTTCGTCGTCCAGCTCACCTACTTCGACGGGGAGAACGCGGCCACTCCGCTCATCCTGATCATCCCGCTCGCCCTGATCGCCTGGGCCCGGCGACGGCACAACGCGGACCTGCTGCGGCTGGTACGACGACGGTCATGAGGAGAGCGGCCCACGGTCAGTGTGGTGAGGCCGGTGCCCTGCCCTTCGGGGAGGGCACCGGCCTCGGCGTGGTGACCGGCGGTGCGTCGCAGTCGGTGCCTGGTCAGTGCCTGGTTCTGGGCACCGGCTGCTGATCGGGCGTTCTGCTCAGCGCGAGCGCCCGCTCCTGCCCGCGTTCCCGCCCCTGTCCGAGCGGCGGGCCGTGTCCGAACGGCGTGCCTTGCCCGAGCCACGGGAGCCACGGGCACTGGTGGGCTGAACTGAACCGGCAGAGCTTCCCGGGTCGGCGGTCGCGCCTGTGTCGGCTGTCGCCTCGGCGCCGCCTGAGCCCTCCGGGCCGTCGGATCCGCTCACGCCGCTCGGTCCGGCGAAGCGGCCGCGGCGGTTGCCTTCCGTGAGGCCGCGGAGCCGTTCCAGTTCGCGGCGGTCGCGCTTGGTCGGGCGGCCGGTGCCGCGGTCGCGGATGCCGGCGGGGGCGAAGGCCGCGCGTGGCGGGGGCGGGGGAGAGTTGTCGACATAGCACTCGGCGGCCACGGGGGCACCGACCCGCTTGCGGATCAGACGCTTGACGATGACGATCCGCTCCCGGCCCTCCTGGCGGACGCGCACCTCGTCACCGACGCGCAGGGAGTGGGCGGGCTTCACCCGCTCGCCGTTCACATGCACATGCCCGCCCCGGCAGGCGGTGGCTCCCGCGGAACGGGTCTTGGCCAGCCGTACGGACCAGATCCAGCTGTCGACCCGAACGCTCTCGCCGGTCTGCGGCCCGGCGGCCTCCGCGGCGGCTACGGCGGCGGCGATCTTCGGGTCCGGTGCCTCGGGGGCCAGGGCACCGGGAGCCGCGGGGTCCCGGCCGGCGACCTTCGCGCCGGGGCCGTCGGCCGTCGTGCCCGCCCGGCCTGTCCCACCGGTCTCGTTGTCGTCCGTACGTTCCACAGCCATGGCTCCGACCTTAGTACTCGGGGCCGCGCACTCCCGGTGGGTTTTCCGGGCGGTGCCCGTCGTCACCGCCTGACCGCCACCGGCCCGGCCACCACTGTCCCGACCGCCACCGCCCCGGCGAGCTGCCCGTACGGTGGACCCCATGGACGCCCTGGCCGATCTCGACCGCCGGATCTCGGGCTGTCGTGCCTGCCCTCGGTTGGTCGACTGGCGGGAGGAGGTGGCCCGGACCAAGCGGGCCGCGTTCGCCGACTGGACGTACTGGGGCCGCCCGGTGCCCGGCTTCGGACCGGCGGACGCGCGGATGCTGATCGTCGGGCTGGCCCCGGCCGCGCACGGCGGGAACCGTACCGGGCGGATGTTCACCGGCGACCGTTCCGGGGACGTGCTGTACCAGGCGCTGTACGACGTCGGGCTCGCCTCGCAGCCGACCGCCGCGACCGCGGACGACGGGCTGGAGCTGTACGGCGTGCGGATCACCTCGCCCGTGCACTGCGCCCCGCCCGCCAACAAACCCACCCCCGGTGAGCGCGACACCTGCCGGCCCTGGCTGGTCCAGGAGCTGAACCTGCTGCGGCCCACGCTCCGTACCGTGGTTCTGCTCGGCGCCTTCGGCTGGCAGGCCGCGCTGCCCGCGTTCGCGGAGGCGGGCTGGAGCGTGCCCCGGCCGCGGCCCGTCTTCGGGCACGGGGTGCGGGTCCCGCTCGACGGGCTCGACCTCTTCGGCTGCTTCCACGTCAGCCAGCGCAACACCTTCACCGGCAAGCTCACGCCCGAGATGCTGCGCGACGTCCTGCGCACAGCGGCCGGGGCGGCGGGACTGCATGGCCGTACCGCCGAAAACGAGCCGACCAAGCCGCCGTACGACGATTAGGGTCGCCGGATGCCCCGTTCGAGGACCGGACAAGTACGCCCGCCGCTCGGCCGGTCAGACCGTCTCGCCCGGGTCCCCGAACAACTGCCGTACCGTCGACTCGTAGTTGGTCCGTACGTGGGCGAGGGCGTGCGCGCGGGCCCGTTCCGGGTCGCCGGAGGCGATCGCCTCGTACAGGTCGCGGTGTTCGACGAGGAGTTGGGGCCACTCCTCGTTGCGCCGGGTCATCCACCGCAGCCGCCCCGCGACCGGTTCCAGTGCCTCGACCAGCAGGCTGTTGCGGGCCATGGCCACGATGCTGTCGTGCAGACGGCTGTTGACGTCGGTGATGGTCTCCGCGTCACCCGCCGCGGTCGCCGTCGCCGCGAGGTCGAGGAGCCGCTCGACCGCGGCGAGATCCTGCGGGGTCGCACGGGCCGCGGCGAGTCCCGCGGCGTACACCTCCAACGCCTCGCGCAGTTCGAAGAGTTCCTTGACGTCGTTCGGGGTCAGCCGCCGTACGACCGTGCGGCGGGGTGTCTCGAAGTGGACGAAGCCCTCGGCGACCAGCGCGCGGATCGCCTCGCGGACGGGCACCCGGGAGACCCCGAAGCGGTCGGCGAGCTCCCGCTCGACCAGCCGGTCGCCCGGGCGCAGCCCACCCGCGATGATCTCCTGCCTGAGGGTGGCCAGGACGCGTTCGCGGACCGCGCCAAGGGGCTCGGTGTTCGTCGTGGAGCTCATGAATCCATCTTCTCCGACGCCGGAGCCGTCGTTGACGCCGGAGCTGTTTTACGGAGCCTTAACGAACGCGACATCCGTCGGGACTCTTGACGAGGGGACCATGGCGGCAGTTTGGTATACCAAAACCGGATGCCAGGCGGCCGCCCTCCTCCTGTCCCTCCCGTCCCTGGAGGTCCTGTGTCCCTCGCCGACCGTGCCGAAGTCACCGGCACACCAGCGTTCGTCCCCGATCCCCGGCTCACCAACGAAGACCTGGCGCCCGCCGACAAGCGGAATTGGAAGGTCTTCGACCTCTTCGCCATGTGGATGTCCGACGTCCACAACCTCGGCAACTACACCTTCGCGGCCGGTCTGCTGGTCCTCGGCATGAACGTGTGGCAGGTCTTCACGTCCCTGCTCGTCGGCTTCGTGCTGATCTATGTCGGCATGAACTGGATGGGGAGGATCGGCCAGCGCCACGGCGTGCCGTTCCCCGTCGTCAGCCGCATCAGCTTCGGTGTGTGGGGCGCCAACATCCCGGCGCTGATCCGGGCCGTGATCGCCATCATGTGGTACGGCATCCAGACCTACCTCGCCTCCGTCGCGGTCAACGTGATGCTGCTGGCCGCCTGGCCGGGCCTGGAGTCCTGGACACACAGCTCGTTCCTCGGCCTCGACGCGCTCGGCTGGGTCTCCTTCCTCTCCCTCTGGCTCATCCAGGCGCTGATCATCAGCCAGGGCATGGAGTCGGTCCGGAAGTTCCAGGACTTCTGCGGACCGGCGATCTGGCTGGTCATGATCGCGCTGGCGGTCTGGGTGCTGGCCAAGGCCGGCTGGAGCATCTCGCTCACCTCCACCCCGCACCCGGTCTCCGTCGGCGAGCAGTGGCGGCAGTGGTTCGGCGCGATCGGCCTGATCCTCGCCACCTACGGCACGCTGATGCTCAACTTCTGCGACTTCTCCCGCTTCGCGCCGGACTACAAGACCGTCCGCCGCGGCAACTTCTGGGGTCTGCCCATCAACTCCACGGCCTTCGTGGTCGTCTCCGTGATCGTCACCGCGGGCTCCCTGGAGGTCTGGGGCCAGGCCATCACCGACCCGGCCGAACTCGTCGCCAAGGTCGGCAACACCTGGGTGATGGTGCTGGGCGCGCTCACCTTCGCCGTCGCCACCATGGGCGTCAACATCGTCGCCAACTTCGTCTCACCGGCGTACGATCTCGCCAACGTCTGGCCGCAGAAGATCACTTTCAGGGTCGGCGGCATGATCAGCACGGTCGCAGCGCTGGTCGTGACCCCGTGGAACCTCTTCTCCAACCCCACGGTCGTCAACTACTTCCTCGGCGGCCTCGGCGCCTTCCTCGGCCCGCTCTTCGGCGTGATCATGCTCGACTACTACTGGGTCAAGAAGGGCCGCGTGGACGTCGACGAGCTGTTCAAGGCCGAGCCCGGCTCCCGCTACTACTACCGCAAGGGCGTCAACCCGAAGGCCCTGTGGGCCTTCCTGCCCGCGGCCGCCGTCGCCGGTGTCCTCGCCCTGGTGAAGACGTTCAGCGACGTGGCCCCGTACTCCTGGTTCATCGGTACGGCCCTCGCGGCCGGGCTGTACGCGCTGCTGTGCCGGAGCGAGCGAGCCGCTCGTGCGGTCCCCGAGGCCGTGGAGGTCTGAGAAGCGTGCGGATCGTCGTCACCAACTGCAACACCACGCAGGAGATGACCGAGGAGATCGTACGAGGTGCCCGGGCCGCGGCAGGCCCGGGCACCACCGTGCTCGGGCTCACCCCCACGTGGGGCCCCGAGTCCGCGGAGGGCTGGCTCGACAGCTACCTCTCCGCCGCGGCGGTCATCGACCTGCTGCGCACGTACGAGGGTCCTCCCTACGACGCCCTCGTCATGGCCGGCTTCGGCGAGCACGGACGGGAGGGCGTCCGGGAGTTGGTGGACGTGCCGGTCGTCGACATCACCGAGGCCGCCGCACATCTGGCCTGTCTGCTGGGCCGGCGCTACGGGGTCGTCACCACGCTGGAACGGTCCTGCGGGCAGATCGAGGACAGCCTGGAGCTGGCGGGGGTGGGGCGCAACTGCGCCGCCGTCGTCGGGACGGGGCTGGGGGTTCTCGACCTGGGCGACGCCGACCGCACGCAGGCCGCGTTCCTGGCGGCCGCCGAACGGGTGCGGGACGCGGGCGCCGAGGTGCTGGTGCTGGGGTGCGCGGGGATGACCGGCCTTCAGCGGACGGTGGGGGAGAAGCTGGGGCTTCCGGTGGTCGACGGGGTGGGCGCGGCGGTGAAGCTGGCGGAGTCGCTGGTGGGGCTGGGGCTGAGCACCAGCCGGGCGGGCGGCTATGCGAAGCCGGTGCCGAAGAGGCGGGTGTGGGGATCGCCGGTGGCGAAGTGACCTCCTGGGACGCTGCTTCAGGGCCGCCACACGTACCGCACGTCAGGCTCCCGCTCCTCGTTGCCGCTGCCGTCGGTGCGTTCCGCCTCGACGAAGCCGTGACGTTCGTAGAAGCGGTGGGCCGGCTTGTTGACCTGGAAGGTCCACAGACTCAGCCCCCGCGGACTGCGCTCCTTGGCGAGCGCGACGAACCGGTCCCCGATGCCGCGCCCCCGCCGGTCGGGGTCGAGATACAGCTGGGACAGCAGATCACCGGCGAGCACCATCAGCCCGACGATCGCGCCGGTCTCGGAGTCCTCGGCGACCCAGGTCTCCCGATGCGGCACGACGACGTCCCGTATGTAGGCGCGCACCTCGTCGTCGGACCTGGGCCGCACCACCGTCGGCAACGCGGCGGTGAAGGAGCGCAGATAGACGTCGGCCGTGGCGGAGGCGTCGGGGGCGGTGGCCCGGCGGATGACGACCGCGCTCACCGGGAGGCCCCCTCCGGGACGACGGCCGTGGCCGTGATCTCCACCAACTGGCCGGTATATCCCAGGCAGGCGACTCCGATCAGCGTCGACGAATGCGGACCGGTGCTCAGCCCGGACGCCTCGACGACCTCCCACACGGTGGAGAGCACCGCGGGCGCGCTGCTCACGACATGCACATCGGTCGACAGGACGTGCTCCAAGTCGCTGCCGACCGCGTGCAGTTGCTCCCGCAGGTTGGCGATCACCTGCTCCGCCTGGCGGGCGGGATCCCCTTCACCCACGAGGTTCCCCTCGGCGTCCAGCGGTACGGACCCGGCGAGGAACGCGAGCTTCGTGCCCGCCTCGACCACGGAGGCGTGGGAGTAGGTCGGCGGCGGGAAGAGGGCCGGGGCGGTGACGCGCTGGATCACGTGGACTCCTCGGGTGGACGGCGGACAACCTTTCGATCATCGGGGGCGGGGGGACCGGACCGCACCTGAATTTCCGGGCCCGACCGGCGTGCGCACTCCTGTGCGAGGTCCGGGTACGCCTGGGAGATGGCCGTGTACACCCTGCGCCGCAGCAGCTGTTCCGCGGCCGCGCGGCCGGTGCGGCCGGACAGCTCGTCGAGGATGCCGTCGTAGCGGGACAGCCGATGACGGAGGTAGTCGACCTTCCAGCGGTCGAGGTCACGGCGGTCGAGGGTGCGGTGGTCGAGGTCATGGTGGTCGGGTGCGGACCCTGGCTGTCCGTCCAGGCGGTCGCGGTACTCGACGGCCTGCGCCGCCAGTCTCTCCTGGGCGAGCACCGGCACCTCGATCGGTTCCGCCGCGATCCTGGCGAGCACCTCCCGCCGCCTGCGGAGCGCCGCCTCCTTCACCGCGGCCGACCGCCGGGCGGCAACCGCCGACACCGCCCTGAACTCCTCGCTCCGCTCGGCCGCCTCGACCCGCTCGACGCTGTAGAGACGGGTCGGCGGGGCCGTACGGAAGAACGGGTTGGCCCGCCGCAGATCGGGCTCGCCGAGCAGCCGGCGGATCATCCCGGCGGTCCAGCCGCGCGCCCGCAGTCCGGCAGCGGAGAGGTGCGTGCGGTGCGCTCGCCGGCCCGGATCCATCTCGTACGTCGTCATCGCCGATTCCCCCGTCGTCGTAACACTGAGTGACGACTTCATTGATAACGCGTACCACTGACAACGGGGATTTCGTACGCTGCGCCCATGGCCCCCATGCTCTCCGACGCCGTCTTCCTCGACACCTCCGCGGACCGCCTCGCCGCCCTCCCCGCCGTCCGGGCCGTGGCCCTCGGCGGCTCCCGGGCCCAGGGCACCGAACGCCCGGACAGCGACTGGGACCTGGCGGTCTACTACCGGGGCGCCTTCGATCCGGCCGATCTCCGTGCCGTCGGCTGGGCGGGCGAGGTGTCCGAGATCGGCGGCTGGGGCGGCGGGGTGTTCAACGGGGGCGCCTGGCTGACGATCGACGGGCGGCGGGTCGACGTCCACTACCGGGACCTCGACGTGGTGGAACGGGAGTTGGCGGAGGCGGAGGAGGGGCGATTCCGGGTGGAGCCGTTGCTGTTCCATCTGGCGGGGATTCCCACCTACCTGATCGTGGCCGAGCTTGCGATCAACCAGGTGCTGAGGGGTGAACTGCCGCGCCCGGCGGCCTATCCGGAGAAGCTCCGCACCGCCGCCGCCACCCGCTGGCGCGACACCGCCCACCTCACCCTCGCCTACACCGAGGCCAACCATGCCCCGTCCGGCCGCCTCACCGAGACGGCCGGCGCCCTCGCCATGGCCGCCGTACAGATGGGGCACTCGGTGCTGGCGGCGCGAGGGGAGTGGGTGACCAACGAGAAGCGGCTGCTGGAGCGGGCAGGGTTGCGAGGAGTCGACGGAATCATCAAGGGCATGCGGACGGAACCCGAGTCCTTGAGCGCGGCGATCTCCGAAGCAGAGGCTCTCTTCGACACGGCATGACAGTCGCCACGTGAACGTCAGCCGGTCAGTAGAGGGTTGAGGAACTGGCTGGGTTCGGTGATCGCGAGGGCGAACCAGCCGTCCTGGAGCTCCTCGCGGTCCGCCGGGGCCGGCAGGCGGTATGTCCCCTGGGCGCCGTCCAGGACGACGACGGACAGCGGGTCGACACCGCTCGCGGGTGCCGTCCTGGCGCCGGTGAGGGCGTTCAGTGCCTCGTCCCGCTCGGCGGCCGTGGCGGCGATGAAGTACCGGATACGCCGCTTGTCGCGGCCGACCCCCGCACGCCACACCTTGTCCTGCGCCATGACGAGTCGCTGTGGGTCGGATTCCGGCGACAACGCTGCCCAGCCGGACCGCCCGCAGTTGCGGCAGTAGACAGCCGGCAGGTGGACGGCGGCAGGACGCGCCGCCGTGTCCGAGCCCGGCTGCGCCTCCGCCCGCCGCGCGTCACCGGACGGCCAGCCGCCGGAGGACCGGTCGTCCTCGTCGGCGCTCGGCGGCGCCGCCAGCGCGGCCCTGCGCGCGGCCGTGCGGTCGTCCTCGTACCAACGGAACTCCGGGGTCGGCCCCACCCCGCGCAGGACACGTGTGACAGGTCGCACCCACAGGTGCGCCTCGATGTGCAGCAGCGGTCGGGGGCGCTTCTCGTCCGACTCGGGATCCCGGGCCGCGGAGAGCAGGGCCACGAACCGTGACAGTGCCTGGAGCACGAGTCGCGGATTCTCTCGGGCGGCCCGCCCCCACGCGTACCCGAACCGGCTCATCCGGTCCCGCAGTTCCCACTCGCTGAGCGGTTCCCCGTCCAGGAGGGACAGCACAGCGTGGGTGAAGTCGTGCCGCTTGAGGAGTCTGCCGAGCCGGAAGGGATCGAGCCCGCGCCGGCCGAGCAGCCGTTCGGCGAGTCCGTCGAGGTCGAGCAGATCCGGCCTGGCCTCGACTCCGGGCCCTCCGGAGCAGTCGATGACTTCCTTCGGTGACGGCGGCACGGGCAGTTCGTAGTCCACCTCGCCGGTGAACCGCTCGGCGGACATGCGCTCTTCACCGATCACCGCGTCCGGCGAGAACGACGTCCCGAAGACCTGCGCCGCCACGTCGAGGATCCCGTCGCCCTGGCTTCCGGGGCCGCCCTCGCCCAGCGTCGCGGAGGTCGCCACCGGACAGATGGTCCCCAGGGGCTGCCCGGGCCTGCTCTGCCCCGTGGCCAGGGCGAGGCGGCGCAGCAGCATCGCCACGTCGGTGCCCTGCGCTCCGTCGTAGGTGTGGAACTCGTCGAGCACCATGTACGCGAGGTCCGCGTCCTCCCACAGGGGCTGGTCCTCGCCGCGCTGGAGCAGCAGGTCGAGCATCTTGTAGTTGGTGATCAGCACGTCGGGAGGCGACCCCCGCATCTCCTCGCGCCGGGTCATCACCCGCCGGAAGTCGGTGTCCGGCCGGTCGCCGATGTAGAGGCCCGCGGTGACCTGGGCGAGCTCGGGCTGCGCGAGGTACTCGCCGATGCGCCCCGCCTGGTCGGTGGCGAGCGCGTTCATCGGATACAGCAGCACGGCCTTGACCCCACTCCGGCCGCGCGCCTTCTCGCGCCGGCAGTGGTCCAGCACCGGCACGAGGAACGACTCCGTCTTGCCGGAGCCGGTGCCCGTGGTGATCAAGGTGGGCCGCGCCGGTCCGCGCAGGGTGCTCAGCCGCTCCCACGCCTTGGCCTGGTGCCGGTACGGCGGGAATCCAGGAGCCCATTCCAGGTGCCCCTGCCATCCGTCGTCGGCCTTGTGGGAGGGCGTCCTGATACGGAGGTACGGCCCGCGGAAGACACCGGTCTCGGGGTGGCCGAGGAAACCCTCCACGGCGCTACGGGTGCTTCCGTCGGCGAGGGCGTACGTCGTCGTGAGGCATTGGATCAGACTGCCGCGGACCTGTGCGGCGGCCAGGGTGGGCCTCACGACGTGCTCCTTCGTCCCGTGTTGTTGTCCGGGTCAACCGTGGGCCTGTGACAGCGTCTTCCGAATGCCGTCTCACATGAGCGGGCATGGCCGGAATCGCGCTCTTTCGTCACGGAGCGTCTCGCCGCACCCTTCGACCAGGGGTGATACGGCGATTCGGCGGGGTCTAGGGGGAGCCGCGATGGTCGAGCCGGTCTACATGCCCGTCCTGCCGACACGACGGGACGCCTGGAACGCCTATGCGCAACTGGACTTCCGATTACGGCGACAGGTAGCGCCACTGTGGACGCTCGTCCCGCACTCAGGTCCGGAGCGCACACGCGGCGAGCCTGCCGCTCCGGACTGGGACAGCGATCAGACCGCACTCGACCGCTGGCTCACCCCACGTACCAGTCAGCTGATCGAGGCCATGGACGGCCTGCCGGGCTGGGTGGACGCGACCCATGTCGAAGGCAGCATCCACGGATCCGCGGCGAGCTTGTGGCAGTTGATGACCCGCAGCCGCCTGCGGCTGGTGACGGGCCCTGAACGGGATCCCCGACTTCAGAGATATGCCGCGGATCTCGCGTTCCTGAGCGGGCGCGGCATGGGCATACGCTTCCTGGTCGACGCCCCGCCGGAGGAGCCCCAGGCGACGGAGCTGTTGAACCTGATGGACCGGCTTCGTCTGCCCCCGTCGGCGGTCGACCTCATTCTTGACGTCGGAGCCGTGTCGGACGCGGCAGAGACCGGCAAGACGGCCATGGCGGCACTCGACCTGCTGGGCGCGCTGGCCCCTTGGCGTACGGTCGTCCTGACGTCCGGTGCCTTCCCCCGCGTGCACGACAGCCCCGGCGCCGAATCCGCCTACGTCGCCCAGCGTCATGACCAGGACGTCTACGAAACGGTGCGCGCTGCTCGGCCCGCGTTCCCGAGAGCTGTGGTCTACGGGGACTATTCGGTCGAGAACGCCTTCAGCGCGAACATCCCCCATGTGCGCGCCCCTGGTCCTCCGTGGGGCGTGATGCGCTACACCGCACCGGACGGCTTCATGATCGGCCGGGTCCCCACCCGGGGCAATGAGCGGGTCGACCGCGTCCGGGCCACGGCGCGCTGGATCACGTGCTCCGACGCCTTCCGCGGTGCCGACTACGGCGACGGCGAGCGGTGGTTGCACGAGTGCGCCCAGGGAGAAGGGTCCAAGGGCTCGGGCAATGCGGAGACGTGGATCAAGGTGGGGCACATGCAGCACATGAGCTTTGTCGTGAACCAGCTCACTCCCGAAACAGAGGCAGTGTCTTGAGCCGGCGTACGGGCTGACCGGGCGCGGCCGAGATGCGGCTGGTGTTCCCTGAATTCAACGGTCTAGCATGATCGTTCACTTGTGCGACGTTCGATGAGGGCTACGACGGGGGCGGCTGGCGTGAGTGCCGAGGCGTTGCGGGGACGGCTGACGGATCTGGCGGCGTCCGGGCAGGGTGACCTGCGGGCACTGGTAGGGGAGTTCCGGCGCGGCGAGGTGTTGGTGCCGGTGGTGGACGGCTCCTTGTTGTCGGCGGAGTCGGGCGGTATCCGCTGGCTGTTCGCGTTCACGGACGAGGAGGCGCTGAGGCGTTTCGCGGAGGCGCGGGGTGAGCCTGTGCCGGAGCGAATACCGGTGTACGGGGCGCGACTGCTGGACCAGGTGGTCCCCGCTGTGGACGTTCCGGTGGGGATCGCGGTGGACGCGGGGAGCCCGAGGGGCTTCGTCCTGCCGCCGGTTGCCGGGATCGTGCCGGACGCGGTGGCCGTGGACGTCGCTTCGAAGGAGTCGGCGGCATGAGCGACGGCTACCAGGTCGATCCGGAGGCGATGCAGCGGATCACGCGCGGGATCAACCAGGCGATGGCGGAGCTGAAGGAGTTCGGTTTCGACATCGAGGCGAACCTGGGGCGCGGCTTCGACGACCTGTCGATGACGGGCCTGGAGGTCGGCGACGACGCCCTGCAGGGGGTCTTCGGGGACTTCTGCGACCGCTGGGGCTGGGGTGTGCGTTCGCTGATGCAGGACGCGAACGAGTTCGCGGGCCGGCTGGGGTTGTCGGCGGGGATCTACCACGAGCAGGAGCAGTACGTCTCCGACACCCTGAAGTCGGTGTGGACGGCAGGCACGGGCAACCCGTATCTCACCCCGGACGAGGTGAAGGAACGTTCCTGGTCCGAGACGCTGAAGGACAACCCCGTCTCGCAGGTGGCGAACGCGGACTACAGCGCGGAGTCCTTCACCTCGGGTCAGGACGAGGTGGCGGCGGCCTGGTCGCAGGCGGCGCAGGACGTGGAGACGTCGACGGTGACACCGGACGCGTTCTTCGACCCGCGCACGGACTGGCAGTGGAGCGGTCCGCCCGCCGCCGATGGGCAGGGTGAGGGCTGATGGGTTTCGGAGATTTCGTCGACGGCCTCGGAGACGGTCTGGAGAGCGCCTCGGACAGCCTGAACAAGGGCGTCGGCGAGGCGGTCAACTGGGGTACGGACAAGACGGCGGGCCTGCTGTCGGACGTGGGCGCGGACGGCGCGGCGGAGAGCGTCCGTGACTTCGGCGAGAGCGTGAACAACCGGCTGGGCGGCACGGTTTCCGAGCGCGCGCTGGGCGAGAGCGAGGACCCGAAGGAACTGGTCCACGGCAGTGAGCCGGCGTTGCGTGAACGGGCCGGGCATCTACGGAAGTTCGCGGGAGCGTTCGAGAACGTCGGCCAGGGCATGCGGTCACTGGACCCGGGCGAGTGGCGGGGCCAGGCCGCGGACACCTTCCGCGCGAAGTTCGACGTACAGCCCAAGCAGTGGCTGACCGCGGCGGACGCGTGTACGGCGGCCGCCGCTGCGCTGGACGCCTACGCGGACATGGTGCGGTGGGCGCAGCAGCAGGCGCAGTTGGCGATCGACACCTACCGCAAGGCGCAGGAGAGCAGCCGGAAGGCGGAGGAGGCGTACCGGGCCGAGGAGAAGAGGTACGCGCAGGCAGCCGAGCAGTACAACGCGAAGGCCCTGGCGGGCCAGGACCCCGGCCCGAAGCCGACCGAGCTGGGAACCTACGTCGACCCGGGGACGGCGGGCCGCGAGGAGGCGCAGGAAATCCTGTCCGACGCCCGCCGCCGGCGCACGGACGAAGCCGAGGACGCCCGCCGCAAGCTGGCCGCCGCCCTGGAGTCGGCCCCGCCGAAGCCGGAGTTCACCGACCGCATGGGCGCTGACGCGACGGACATGTTCGTCGGCACCCAGCTCAACTCGGTCCACGTCCTGGGCGGCCTGCTGCGCGGCGGCACGGACGTGCTGAAACTGGCCCGCACGGTCAACCCGCTCGACCCCTACAACCTCACGCACCCCGGCGACTGGTCGAAGAACTCCAGCATGTTGCTGGCGGGCCTGGTGGGCACGGCGGCCCACCCGGAGCGGCTGCCGATGTCGTTGCTGGGGACGGGGTGGAGCAGTGACCCTGGGGACGCGGGCGGGTACTTCATCTCGAACCTGATCGGCGGAAAGGGCGCGGGAGGTGTGGGCCGGGCCGCGCTGAAGGATGCCCTGCGCGGAGCGGCCAAGGACGCGGCGACGGGAGCAGCGCGCAGCGGCACGCGGCGGGGACTCATGGACGTCGCCCGGGAGCTGAAGTGCAAGATCTTCGGCAGCGACCCGATCGACATGGCCACCGGCCGCATGTCCCTGCCGGTCACGGACGTGACGTTGCCGGCGAGGCTGCCGCTGGTCTTCTCCCGCCAGTTCGAGTCGTCGTACGAGGCAGGCCGCTGGTTCGGCCCGAAGTGGACATCCACCGCCGACCAGCGCCTGGAGGTGGACGCGGAGGGAGTCATCTTCGTCCGCGAGGACGGTTCCCTGCTGGCCTACCCGCACCCCGCCCCCGGCGTACCGACGCTCCCGTTGGCCGGTGAGGGGCACCCGCTGACCGTTGACGTGTACGGCGACTACACCGTCACCGATCCGGAAACGGGCCGCGTATGGGACTTCGCGGGGCCGGGCGGCGACGGCAACGGCATAGCGCTGCTCTCCCAGCTCATCGACCGCTCCGGAAGCCAGTGGCTGACCTTCGAATACGACGACCAGGGCGCCCCTACCGGGATCGTGCACTCCTCCGGCTACCACGTGAGGATCACCACTGCCGGGGACCGGATAACCGCCCTGCACCTGACGACGACCGGCGACCAGGCCGTCGAGCTGGTCCGCTTCGGCTACGACGACCACGGCCACCTCGCCGCCGTGACGAACTCCTCGGGCCTGCCGACCCGCTTCACCAACGACACGACCGGCCGGATCACCGCCTGGACCGACACCAACAACTCCTCCTACCACTACGTCTACGACGACGAGGACCGCTGTGTCTCGCAGGGCGGCGAAGCCGGCCACCTGAGCTACACCTACACCTACGGCGAACCTGATCCGGATAGCGGCCACCAGGTGGTCACGGCCGTCAACTCCCTGGGCCACAGCACCCGTTACGAGATCAACGGCGACCTGCAGGTGGTGTCCGAGACCACTCCCGACGGCGAGACGACCCGCACCACCCACGACGCTGCCCACCGCCCCCTGACGGTCACCGACCCGCTGGGCCGCACGGTGAGTTACGCCTACGACGAGGCGGGCCGCACGGTCCTGGCCATTCGCCCGGACGGCCGCTACACGAGCATCGCTTACGACGGCCAGGGCATGCCGGTGTCCATATCCGGCCCCGACGGTACTCACGTCACCCAGCAGTTCGACGAGTTCGGCAACCGCACGGCCGTCACCGACACCGCCGGGACGACGACCCGCTTCACCTACGACGACCTCGGCCACCTGGCATCCATCACCGACGCCCTCGGACACACCACCCGGGTCCGCTGCGACCCCGCGGGCCTCCCCCTGGAGATCACCGACCCGCTGGGCGCGGTCACCCGCTACGAACGTGACCCCTTCGGTCGGCCGGTCACCATCACCGACCCGCTCGGCGCGGACACTCACCTGGAATGGACCGTCGAGGGCCGCCTGTCCCGCCGTACGGCGGCAGACGGCACGTCGGAATCGTGGACGTACGACGGCGAGGGCAACTGCACGACCCACACCGACGCGTTGGGCGCCGTCTCCCGCTACGAGTACACCCACTTCGACCTGCTGTCCGCCCGCACGGGCCCGGACGGCGTCCGCTACGAGTTCGACCACGACACGGAACTCCGCCTGACACAGGTCACCAACCCGCAGGGGCTGACGTGGAGTTACGCCTACGATCCGGCGGGCCGTCTGATCGCGGAGACGGACTTCGACGACCGTACGGTGTCCTACGAGCATGACGCGGCGGGTCAACTGACCTCGAAGACCACCGCCTTGGGACAGGGCATCCGCTTCGAGCGGGACGTGCTGGGCCGGGTCGTGCGCAAGGACGCGGCGGGTCGGGTGACGGGATATGTGTACGACGAGAGGGGCGGCCTGGCCGAGGCGGCCGGCCCGGACGCGGTCCTGACCCTGCGGCGGGACGAGGCGGGCCGGGTGCTGTCCGAGACGGTCGACGGCCGCACCCTCACATACGCCTACGACGCCCGGGGCCGCCGCATCGGCCGCACCACCCCGGCGGGCGCGACGAGCACGTGGACGTACGACGCGACAGGCCGCCGTACCGGCATGGTGGCATCGGGCCGCACCCTCGACTTCACGTACGACGAGGCGGGCCGCGAACTGGCGCGCCGCATAGGCGAGTCGGTGATCCTCACCAACGCCTTCGACCCCCTGGGCCGCCTGACGAAACAGGAACTCACCGGCCCGTCCGGCCGGCGTCTCCAGCACCGCGCCTATACCTACCGCGCCGACGGCAACCTGACCGCCGTGGACGACCACCTCAACGGCCCCCGCCGCTTCGACCTCGACACGGCGGGCCGGGTGACCGCCGTCCATGCGGCGAACTGGACGGAGACGTACGCCTACGACGAGGCGGGCAATCAGACGCGGGCGTCGTGGCCGACCGGTCACCCGGGCGAGGAGTCGACCGGCGACCGCTCCTACACCGGCACCCGTATCACCCGCGCGGGCAACGTCCGCTACGAGCACGACGAAGCCGGCCGCATCACCCTGCGCCAGAAGACCCGCCTGTCCCGCAAGCCGGACACCTGGCGCTACACCTGGGACGCCGAGGACCGCCTCACGTCAGTCACCACCCCGGACGGCACCACCTGGCGCTACCAGTACGACCCCCTGGGCCGCCGCACCGCCAAACTCCGCCTGGCCGACGACGGCGAAACCGTCGTCGAACGGGTCGACTTCACCTGGGACGGCACCACCCTCTGCGAACAGACCACCACGTCCGCAGACCTGCCCCACCCGGTCTCCTTGACCTGGGACCACCAGGGCCTGCACCCGATCGCCCAGACGGAACGCATCACGGCCGCGGACGCCCCGCAGGACGAGATCGACTCCCGCTTCTTCGCGATCGTCACCGACCTGGTCGGCACACCGACCGAACTCATCGACGAACAGGGCGACATCGCCTGGCGCACCCGGAGCACCCTCTGGGGCACCACGGCGTGGGCGGCGGGCAGCACCGCATACACGCCGCTCCGCTTCCCGGGCCAGTACTTCGACCCCGAAACCGGACTTCACTACAACTACTTCCGCCACTACGACCCCGAGACGGGCCGGTACGCCAGTCCGGATCTGCTGGGCCTTGCTCCTGCCGCTAACCCGTCCTCGTACGTCAAAAACCCCCATACATGGGCGGACCCTCTTGGGCTGACGCCTTGTGTGCCGAAGGGGGAGCGAGGTAATCCATTTGAGCATCGACAGGATGCGGAAAGAGCAGCATTCGAGTCCGCTGGAGTTCCGTACGGTACTGCGCCGGACGCCGAATGGATTGTGACAGACGTAAAGCACTTGGCTCACATGCCTGGATATTTCTATTCTGATAACCCTGCCCACTTGGGCAATTTTAGGCAGTTCGAGACCCCTAATGGATCGCGCGTTATAATTGAGCACACATTCGATAAGGCGGGGCCACATTTCCATGCCGGAAAGCCGAAGTTTGACGAAACGAGAAGTGAAGTCAACTTCGGATGGGATAACACTCCCGGGGACTTCTTCCGGTATAAAGATAATTGGGAGCGCTATGATAAGATCAATAAGCCGGGCGGGGATCATCACTTCTTTTATGAACAAGGGTGGGGTTCGGGATGAATGAGTATAAAATCAATGATGGGGGAAGGGTTGATTGGGAAGCTGTCATCGAGAACTGTGGTCTATCGGTGCTGGAGAAACCGACTCGCTCCGAGGTGATAGACCCAGTTACTGCCATGCTGGCTGTCACAGGTGGGAATGTCCGACCGACTGTTTCCGTCAGGCGAGACAGTACTACCGCCATGGATTCACTGGACGCTCAGTGGCAGTTGTATGCAGCTCCACTGCTCGCGTCTGCCGCAGGGGAATTTCTACTCATCCTTGGGGGGCCTGGAAGTGTGGCCGAGGGATGGTTCCGCGTCCGTGACCCGATTGGCGCCCGCCTTCCTTCTCGGATTTCCTCTGCCATCGGACGGCCTGAGTTTATCGGATTGTCCCAGGATGGTGCCTGTTTGTGTGCCGTCTCGCTGGAGGACGACGAGTACTGGATCGTCACTCGTACTTTTCCATCCCCGGAATAGTGTGGCAAAACCCGGCAGATCACTGAACAGAGCGCGAGATGCGATCGTTGGAGACTCTGTAAAATGGGGGAACAGTGACTGGGAGAAAATTATCTTCTACTTCAAAGGTGAAGAAGTACAGTTCCCTTGCCCAGTATTTCTTGGAGGTCGAATCACCTGAAACTCATTGCCGCATGGGAACGCCCCTTTCGCCTCTGGTCCTACACGGTAAGCTACTCACAACTCCTGGTGCGGAGCGTGAATACAGAAGGTAGCAATACAAGGATCGACGGGCTGTTCTCCAACGTGGAGATGATGCACCTATCTCCCAAAATGGAACGCTTGGTCATCGACGAGGGAGACCTCTCGGAAGTCGAGAGGATCATTCTCAAGGCGGGATACAGTCCGCATACTCGAGTCTTCCTCATCAATGGCGGCGAGTCGTACATCTGTGCAACTCATTGCCAGTGGCATGAGGACGAAGGTGGACCGCACGACCCTTCTAAGTTCGAGCCGACTCGAGGGGTTCCGGGGTATCCGGAAAATGAATGAACCAGAGTTCGCGCCTTCCCGCATATTGGATGCTCGCGAGTTCGTCGCAATGACCCGCGAAATCCTCGATCCTGAATCCGTTGCGCGGGAACGCGCAGCCGACGAAGTTACCGACCTGTTGAGTTCCTATTCGTCCACCCAAGTGTCGACTCTGGCGACGCTACTCTCGGCAGTTGCAGCATGCGAGAAGGGGAATTCAGCGTTGGAGGCCGAGTTGCACGCGATCCTTGAACTGATGTCCACCGGACATGTGGCTTTTGGCCATGTCGCACAGCTGCAGGACATTCGACTCAAGGAGCTGTCACCTGAGCTTCGCGAATATGTCACCGACTTGCTTGACGGTTGACACAAAGGCCACTGAGGGTGAGATGTTGCACACTGTAGAAAGTCTCGAGCAGGATCACCCATGTAATGGAACACGCCCGCGAAGACCCGTCGAAGCCGAGACATGGAGTTTTCGACGCCGGCAGCAAGGGAGTCCTGGAGACTGTCGACGAGGCATGGGCCAATCGGGATCTGGCGGTTTCCGTCAATCATCAGGGAGCCCGCGCAACCTACGTTATCCCCCTGAATCGCCAAGTAGGATTTAATTTTGGCGAGAACTACATATCGATCACTGTCGAGCACGGAAACGAAATGATCACAGCTTTCCCGAAGAGTTGGCCATAATGAAGAAAGTTGCTTGTCCGCACTGTGGTCAGGATTGGGTTCGAAAGTATCGTAGGAAAGATACAGAGGGAACCTTCTTTATGTGCCCGGAATGTGAGTCCCTCTGGCTCAACGAGGATGACATTGAATGTCAAACGGATCTTTATTTGAGTGAGTACCTGTCTCAATATGATGCAGCATCCACGTGGGACGTCATCGAACCAGTCAGTTGATCTCCTGCGATTCGGGATGGGGGATTCGGAGTGGTTATTACTGATGACCTTCACCGCCGCGGGCTCTCCACCAGGAGACTCACCGAGGTAGACCTGGCCCATGCCGCCGTGACCGATACGCCCGAGCAACTCGAAACCGCCGAGTTCGGTCGGGTCCTCGGGGCTCAGCGGAGCCGCGTTCACGTAGGTCGTCCTTTCGCCCTGGTCAGCGCTGTATGTCAGCAGTCGTAACCGTAGTCCAAGAGGGGGCGGCCGACTCTGGTCTTGACTGATCGGATCCCCGGTCCTCGTGCTCCCGCGGCCCATTGCGTTCATAAAGAACGTGGCTTCTGCATGCATCGTCACACGGGGGTAACACAAGAGCCCCGGACCGTCCAAGAACGCGATCTACCGTGGAGACCGCAACCCACCGCCCGGCCACCGTCGCCCGAAGGCACACCCCCGCCTCCCCCGACGACAGGAGCCCTGTGTCCCGCCCCGCCGCACGGATGCACCTACCGCCCTGGCTCGCCCACACCCTCCGTACCCAGCGCGGGCCGATCCCCTGGAACGCGGTCGCGCGAGGGGCCCTGTCCGCCGGGCCCCTCCTTCTTGCCGCCGTGCTCGTCGAGCAGACCTCCGTGGGTGTCGTCGCCGCCATCGCCGCCATGCTCGCCGGGATCAACGACCGGCCCGGGAGCCGGCGGGTCTCCGTGAAGAGGATCGGGGTGCCCGCGCTCGCGGGTGCGGTCGGGATGACTGTCGGGACGTATGCGGGGGAGTACGTGGGGGCCGTGACCCTCACGGTTCTGCTCACCCTGGTCGGGCTGGTCGCCGGCGGCATCAGCGCCGTCGGGCCCGTCGCCTCCGGGGCCGGCACGCAGTTGCTCGTCGCGTCGGCGATCGGGGCGGGCATGCCGTTGCCGGAGGAAGGGTGGCTGCGGGCCGTCGCCTATCTCGGTGGGGCCTGCTGGCTGCTCGGACTGCGGCTCGCGCTGCCCACCCCCGGTGGCCTCGCCGGGGACTTCCGGTTCGACGGCGAGCGGGAGGCCGTCGCCGAGGTCTACGACGCCGTCGCCGACCTGCTCGACGCCGTGGGGGGTGAGAACGCCACCTCGCGGCGCGTCGCGCTCACCGCCGCCCTCGATCACGCGCAGGACGCGCTCACCGGACCCCGGCTGCGGCGGTACGCCAGCTCGGCCGCCGAGCGCCGGCTGCACGCGCAGTACGCCGCCGCGCTGCCGCTCGCCGAGGCCGCCACCGCGCTCGCCTGGGCGGAGGAAGCGGTGCCCGGGCGGACCTCCGCGGGGCCCCGGCGGCTCGCCGCCGCCGTACGGGAGAACACGCACACCGGGCCGCTGCCCGCGCCCAGCCGGTCCGGGCCCGCGCTGCGCGCGCTCGACGACGCGTTGCTGCGGGCCGCCGAGGCGTTCGACCGGGGCCGGGGCGGAGATCTGCACACGCGCCGGCTCAGCGCCCGGGACCTGGTGCGGTCCGTGTTCGGGGCCGGTGGGCGGGAGTACGGGCTGCGGGTCGCCCTCTGCTTCGGGGCCAGCGTCGCCGTGGCACAGGCCCTGCATCACTCCCACTGGTACGGGGAGCACCAGCACTGGTACTGGCTGCCCGCCACCGCCGTCTTCCTCGTCAAGCCCGACCTCGGACCGCTCGCCTCCCGGGTGCTGTGCCGGGCCGCCGGGACCGTCCTGGGGGCGCTGGTCTTCGCCGGGTTCGCGCTCGTGCTGCCGAGGCCCGAAGGGCTCATCGCGCTCGTCGCCGTCAGCGGGGCGCTCATTCCCGTGGCCACCCGGCACTTCGCCGCGCAGACCGCCGTCGTCACGGTCCTCGTCCTGGCGCTCGTGATGGTCGGCGGCGAGCCGCAGGCCTCCGTCAGCCGCATCACCGAGACCCTGCTCGCCTGCGCCATCGTGCTGATCGTGGGGCATCTGCCGATGCCGGGGCAGCGGGGCGGGGGAGTGCGGTCCCGGCTGGCCGCGGCGGGCGGGGCGGCGCAGGCGTACCTCGCGCATGTCCTGCGGGAGACCGAGCGGCCGCCTGCCCTACGGGACTCCGCGCGGCCTGTCCCGCGGGGCGCCGGGTCCGCCGTACGAGCCACCCCCACCGAGGACACCCGCGCCCTGCGCTGGACCCTCCGCCGCGAGGCCTACCGCGCGCTCGCCGAGGCCCGTACCGCCATCGCCCACGCCGCCGCCGAACTCCCCGCGCTCGCCCGGCACTCGGAGGGCGCCGACGAGATCGTCGCCGTGCTCGAACGGATCGTCGACACGACCACCGCGTGCGCCGTCCACCTCGACGACTCGGGGCGGCTCACCCCCGAGCAGGCCGACCGGCTGACCGAACTCCTCGACGAACTCGGCCGACTCGACGAGGGGCGGGGGCGCGTGGAGCTCCGGCTGCCCGGAATTCCCCTCGCCGGCTAGGAGTCGCACCGGTCAGGAGTCACACCGGCTGGGAGTCAGACCCGTACCCACACCGGTGCGTGGTCCGACCCGGGCGTCCCCACCCGCTTGACCGGATCCTGGCCCACCGACGGCAGGACGAGCGCGTCGTCCTGCTGCTCGGGCAGACCCGTCCCCGCCTCGGCTATGCGGCGGGCCAGACGGTGGCTCACCAGGATGTGGTCGATCAGTTCGGCGCGTCCGAAGCTGACGCGGGAGAAGCGGCGCCTCTCGGGTATGCGGGGGGCGATGTCCCAGAGCCGGAACGGATCGCCGACGTCGGGCTTGAGGAACGCGCGCTTCTTGTCGAGCTCGGAGCCGGGCGGGCCCAGCAGGATCTGGGTGGTGGCGGCGTCCACCACGTCGTTCATGTCGCCGAGGACGATCACGTCCCGTTCGGTCCCGGCGCCTTCGAGCAGGAAGTCCGCGAGGGCGCGCAGGGTCGTCGCCTCGGCCGCCCGCCGGTAGAGGGCGTAGGCGCCGAAGCGGGCCCGTTCGGCCTCGTCGTGCGGCTGGAAGCGGTTCCTGCCCTCGGGGGCCGGATACGACAGCAGCTTCGACTTGAGATGGGCGACGGCCAGGTGGAGCACCCCGTCCCCGGTGTCGGTCTCCACCGCGAGGAAGCCGCGGCTGGTCTCGCTGTCATGCGCGTCCGGCTCGGTGCCGTCGTCGCCCTGCACGGGGCGCAGCCTCTCCGCGAACACGTGGGTGTCCCGGCGTATCCGCAGCGGCGTACGGCTGAGGAAGCCGACGCGGATGCCTCTGTGGTCCGCGTGCCGGGAGAGCGCGGTGTGCCACTGCCCGCCGACGGCCTTGGCCAGATCGGCGAGCGTCTCCTCCTGCCTGACCTCCTGGACGCCCAGCAGTGCCGGGTCGAGCGCGGTGATCACGGAGGCGAGCGCTTCCACTTTCGCCTCGTACTCGGCCTCGGTCCTGGGAGCGCCGTCGCCGCTGCGCGGCAGCATCAAATTCTCCAGGTTCCAGGTGCCTATGAGCATGCCGGACCCCTTCCGGAAGGGCGGACGACGGGCGGTGATGAGGCCAGGGTGCATGCGGCCGCGCCGCCGCGACAGGGCGGCGCCGGGATGCGCGGTTCACCCACTGCGAGGGCACGACCGCGTCGTACGGTGCCTGTATGACGCCATCTCCCGCGGGTCTCATCATCTCCCCGTGCACGGTGCTCACGCACGACGATCATGAGCGGGTCGACTTCGTGCAGGACGCCGCGATCGTCGTACGGGAGGGGGTCGTCGAGTCGGTGACCAGCAGTGCGGAGGCCGAGGAACTGCCGGCGGCGGAGCGCATCGACGCGCGGGGGCAGATCGCCCTTCCCGGGCTCGTCAACTGCCACACCCACACGCCCATGGTCGCCCTGCGCGGGATCGCCGAAGACCTGCCGACGGACGAGTGGTTCAACGACGTCGTCTGGCCGATCGAGTCCAACCTCACCGCGAACGACGTGGCGTCGGGGGCCCGGCTGGCCTGCGCCGAGATGATCCGCGGCGGCGTCACCTGCTTCGCCGACCACTACTTCGCCATGGACGCCGTCGCCGCGGTCGTCGAGGAGTGCGGCATGCGCGCGCACCTCGGGGAGGCGTACTTCTCCTCGCAGGGGCCCCAGGGGCGGGAGAGATCACTGGAGTTCGCGCTCCGGCACCGCGGAGCCGCCGGTGGCCGCATCACCACGGCCCTCGCCCCGCACGCGCCCTACACGGTCGACGACTCCGACTTGGCCGCGACCGCCGCGCTCGCCCAGGAGCACGGTCTACCCGTCCATCTCCACGCCTCCGAGAACCGCGACCAGGCCGAGACCAGCCTCGCCCGGCACGGTGTCACGCCCATCGAGGTGTTGCGGCGCACCGGGATCCTCGACACGGACGTCCTGATCGCGCACGGCAGCGGCATCCTCGACCGCGACCTGCCCCTCCTCGCGAGCGCGGCAGGCCGTACGGCCGTTGCCACCGCGCCCCGCGGCTACCTCAAGTTCGCCTGGCCCACCACCACCCCCGTCCGCGCCCTGCGCGACCTCGGCATCCCCGTCGGCCTCGCCACGGACGGGGCCGCCTCCAACAACTCCCTCGACGTATGGGAGTCGATGGCACTCACCGCGCTGATCCAGAAGTCCGCCACCGGCGACCCACGCTGGCTGACATCACGTCAGGCACTGCACCACGCAAGCCTCCAGAGCGCCCGCGCGGTCGGACTCGGTGACGTCGTCGGCAGCATCGCGCCCGGCCGCCGAGCCGACATCATCCTGGTCGACCTCACCGGCCCGCACACCCAGCCCGTCCACGACCTCGCCGCGACCCTCGTCCACAGCGCCCGCTCCTCCGACGTCCGTACGACGATCGTCGACGGCCGCGTGCTGATGCGGGACCGTGAGCTGCTGACCATCGACGTGGGCGCGACCGTACGGGAGTTGGGGGAGCGGATGCCCGCACTGCTGGACCGCAGCCATGGCAGGCGGATCCAGGACTACACGACCTGAAATCCGTACGGGAAAAATCTCCCGCACCACCGATGAGTTCCGCCCCGCCCCACGGTCACCACCCGGACGGACCGTTGCACAGGAGGGACCCCATGGCGTTTCCGGAGATCGTCTCGCGGGACGAATGGCGCGCGGCGCGCGAGGAACTGCTGGTCAGGGAGAAGGCGGCCACGCGCGCGCGGGACGCCCTCAACGCCGAGCGGCGCAGACTGCCCATGGTCGAGGTGGAGCAGGAGTACGTCTTCGAGGGCGGCGACGGCAAGGCCACTCTGCTCGACCTCTTCGAGGGGCGCGGCCAGCTCGTCGTCTACCACTTCATGTTCGCGCCGGAGTGGGACGCGGGCTGCCGCAGCTGCTCCGCGTTCCTGGACCAGATCGGGCACCTGGCCCATCTGAAGGCCCGGGGGACGACGTTCGCGGCCGTGTCGAGAGCGCCGTATACGAAAATCCTGCCGTTCAAGGCGCGGATGGGATGGACCGTGCCCTGGTACTCGTCGTACGGCGGCGACTTCAACCAGGACTTCGAGGCCACCCTGGAGATCGCGGGCGAGCCGGCCGAGCGGCCCGGCGTCAGCTGCTTCCTGCGCGACCGTGACCAGGTCTTCCACACGTACTCGACCTATGAACGCGGCCTCGACGGACTCGGCTCGACCACCAGCTTCCTCGACCTCACCGCGCTGGGACGGCAGGAGGAGTGGGAAGAACCCAAGGGGCGCGCGTCCGCTCTTGGGGCGCCTGCGGGCAGCGTACGCATCAGGTATCACGATGAGTACGAGGACTGACGCATAAAGTAACCGAAGTGACCGTTGAGTAATCGAACTATCACGCTTCGCGCTGAACTCGTGTCAACTACGTCTCAGTACGGCAACTCACCGAGGCTTTCTGGGTCCGGAAGGCGTTAACTCCTACAAGCGCTCCATGGGTGAGTGCAACGCTTTCTGGAGGTGCAGGGTGGTGAACGGGCGAACAGTGCTCGAACGCTTTCCCGCTGGCGGGCCGCGAGGATCGTGGCCGGCGGAGGAGTTCGCGCAGGCGAGGCGTCTCGAGGGACTACAGGCGGAGGTCGTCATGGACCTCGCGTCCGATACGTTCCTGGTGATCGTCCGCAGTGGAGAGACGGCGGCAGACGCCCTCGCATGAGGTCAGCCCGCCTCTTTGGCGGGCACCTTTGCCGTGAACTGCTCGGCCTGGAGCGAGTACAGCTCCGCGTAGACACCGCCGGAGGCCAGGAGCTCGTCGGGTGTGCCGGACTCCACGAGGCGGCCCTGCTCCAGGACGTGCACCAGATCCGCGTGGCGTACGGACGCCAGCCGGTGGGTGATCAGGATGACCGTCTGACCGGTGCCGGCCAGCGCGCGGATCTTCTCGAAGACCTCCAGCTCGGCCCGGGCGTCCAGGGCTGCCGTCGGCTCGTCCACGATCAGGATGCGCCCGCGCCGGTAGGCGGCCCGGGCGATCCCGAGCCGCTGCCACTGCCCGCCCGACAGCTCGTGCCCGCCGCTGAAGTTGCGGGCCAGCAGTGTGTCCAGGCCGCGCGGCAGATCGGCCAGCACCTCCTCGGCGCCGGCCTCGGCGACCGCGCCGGACACCCCTTCGTCGGTCAGCGGTACCGAGGAGCGGCCCACCGCCACGTTGACGCGGGCGGTGAACGGCCACCGCTTGAAGTCCTGGGCGACCATCGCGACCCGCTCGGCGAGCAGGTGCCGGTCCGCGTGCGCCGCGTCCACCCCGTCCCACAGGATGCGGCCCCGGCCGGGGGAGTACAGGCCCGCGAGCAGCTTCACCAGGGTGGTCTTGCCGGAGCCGTTCTCGCCGACCAGCGCGACGATCTTGCCGAGCGGCACGGTGAGCGTCACGTCGTCGAGGGCCGGGCGCGCCGCGTCACCCGGGTAGGTGAAGGAGACGTGCTCGAAGCGGATCTCGCCCGGCTCGTCCGGGAGCGCGGTCCCGCCCACCGGGATCGCCCACTTGGCCGCCTCCTCGTAGAGCCGCTGCAGGTCGCCGACGAAGAGGGCCTCCTCGTGCAGCGCGTTCACCTCGACGACCAGCGTGTCCAGGCTCTGCGAGCCGGTACGGATCGCGATCACGGCCGTCCCCGCCACCGACAGCGCCATCGCGCCCGCCAGCAGGAGCCCGCCCAGCGTCGCGTACGTCGCCGCCGTGGCGATCCCGGTCCAGGCCGCGGCGATCAGCCCCGTCCGGGCGGCCAGCTCGGCCAGCCGGGCCTGCTCCTCCTCCGCCGTCTCCGCCATCGCCCGGAAGTGCCGCAGCAGGAACGGACCCACCCCGTGCACCCGGATCTCCGGTGCCGCCTCGGGTTCGATCAGCAGGGCGCCCAGCAGCCGTCCCGCGCGCGCGTGCTGCACCCAGGCGTGGAAGGACTCGTACCGACGGCGCGCGATGGTCAGCGCGCTCCAGCCGCTCGGGATCGTCATCGTGATCAGCAGCGGCAGCAGCGCCGGATGCAGCACGGTCAGCACACCGGCCGCCGCGATCAGCGAGATCATCGCGTTCACCACGCGGGTGCCGAACGAGATCATCCGGCGGGCCGAGGCGGCGCCGTACTGCGCGGTGTCCAGCAGCTTGTGGAAGGCGTGGTCCTCGATCGCGGCGAGCTCGACGGTGGCGGCCCGTTCCAGATAGCGCTCGGTCGCCACCCGCTCCACCTTGGGCTCGAGGCGCCCGGTGGCATACGTCGACGCGGCCCGCAGCAGTGCCCCGACGAGCATCACGGCGGCCATGGTGACCAGCGCGGGCACGGCACCGCGGAGCCGGCCCTCCAGCGCACCCCCGCCGATCAGCCGACCCAGCACACTGTTGACGGCGAGCAGACTCACGGCCTGCGTCAGCCCCCGCGCCACCTCGGCCCCCACCACGATCCGCGCGGCCCGCCGATCGGCCTGCCAGGCCAGCCGCAGACTGGCCGACAACAGCGACGGCAGCCGGACCACCATGGCCCGGAACCCCAGCTCCAGAAACGCGTCGGCATGGGAGTTCCATCCCATGTCGTACCGCAGGGGCCCACCGAAGAGCAGCTGCTCCGACTCGGAGACCCCGGGTTGCTCGGCGTCCGGTTGTTTCCCCACGGTGGACCTCCCCCGATCGCTGGACGGGGGCAACTATGGCGGGGCGGACGGAGCGGGGGCAGGGCGCAGAGGGGAATTACGGACAGCGCGCGGGCGCACACCTTTGAACGCGGGGGACATCGGCCTGCTCGGCGGCGCGGGGGAACGGAACGACAAGCCCCCGAAGGCCCGCGCCGAAAGACGGCCTAGCCGGCGGAGCTGACCGGCCGGGACCAGCTCGGAGTGGCCCCCGTCAGCCGGCACAACGCCAAGTACAGCGGTATCGGCGGCGTGTACGGCAGCGTCCCCTCCGCCCGGTGGACGAGAGAGGGCACCACCGGGGCGTCCGGAACAACCGCCCCGGTGGCGTACTGGGCAGGCGCGGGCCACTCGAGCGCGTAGTCGGAGTCGCCGGGAACGAGCCACCACCAGTGCGTGGCATCGGCGTACACACACCCGACCCGTGGCAACCGGGACACCAGCTGCTTGCTCAGCAGTACCGGCACCCCCACCGCGTCACAGCCCAGCGGCACCGTCATCCCCTCCGGCACGGCCAGCCTGTACGGCGTCCCAGGCGTCCCAGGCGTCCCAGGCGTACGCAGCCCGCGTCCGAGGCGGACCAGCGTGTCCAGGGTCAGCACCTGGCCGCCGGACCCGCTGCTCACGCCCATGGGCCCGCGCCCCCCGCTCCGTGCTCGCGCGCTTCCCCCTCGGGCACCGCTCGGTGATGCTCCTCGGCCTCGTCCCCCTGGCCGGGCTCCCCGGAGGGAACCGGCTTCGGGCGGGCCCCCCAGCCCAGGTCGTTGCGCGGACCGGTGTCCTCGCGGGGCTCGTCCGCCTTGCGCGGCAGCTCCGCCCAGACCAGCAGACCGGGGCCGTGCTCATGGGCGCCCCACGCGTGACAGAGGGAGTCGACGAGGAGCAGTCCCCTCCCGTGCTCCTCTTCGCCGCGCTGCGGGGACGGATGTGGTTCACCCGGCGCGCAGCCCTCGTCACGTACGGCTATCCGCACCAGGTCGTCGTTGTCGTGCAGCTCGCAGACCACACGGCTGCTCGCGGTGTGCACGATGGCGTTGGTGACCAGCTCGGAGACCACCAGGGCGGCCGAGTCGCAGGTGTCCTCGCAGACCGACCAATGGGTCAGTCGCGCCCTCGTCAGGCGTCTGGCCTGCGCGGGAGAACCCGGGTGCGCGGCCAGCTCGAAGCGGAACCGGCGCCGGGCAGCGGCCCTGTAGAGGCCTGCTCCCGCGGCGGCACCGAGACCCTGGGGGTGATCTTCGGCTGCATCTGTTCCTAAGGGCGGGGACGGAATCACGCTTGCCACTATCGCCCCGTCGTGAACACTTGGCAAGTGTCACTCTGAAAAATGCAGAGTGCTGTGTGACGTGGCGGAAGGCCGTGGCACACTGCTCGCAACAGCATGTTGAGCGGCGCCAGTTGGGATCACCGGAGATCCGTACGTACCGGTATTCGTATCCGTACAGATCTTCGAATCAGGTCTTCGAATGGCGCCGCTGGCCTGTCAGCATGCTGGTGGCTGCGACGCCCGTGCATGACTTCGACGCCCGTACGCGACTTGAGTGGAGGTGGAGCGTGAGCGAACCGCGGTCCGCGCCGACGGTCGGCCAGGTCGTCCTCGGTCGGCGCCTGCTGGACCTGCGGGAACGCGCCGGGCTCAAGCGCGAGGAGGCCGCCCGCGTCCTCCGCGTCGCCCCCGCCACCGTCCGCCGTATGGAGATGGCCGAGGTCGGGCTCAAGATCCCGTACCTGCAGCTGCTGCTGAAGGCCTACGGCGTCTGCGACCAGGAGGCCGAGGACTTCGTCCAGCTCGCCGAGGACGCCAACCGCCCCGGCTGGTGGCAGCGCTTCCACGATGTACTGCCCGGCTGGTTCTCGATGCACGTCAGTCTGGAGGGCGCGGCCGCGCTCATCCGCGAGTACGAGCCGCACTTCGTGCCCGGTCTGCTCCAGACCGAGGACTACGCGCGTGGTGTCCTGCGCTCGGGCGCCATCGGCCAGACCAGCCCCGAGGACATCGAGCGCCATGTGGCCCTGCGCATGGAACGGCAGGGACTGCTCACCCGTCAGGACGCGCCCCGGCTGTGGGTGGTCATGGACGAGACCGTGCTGCGCCGCCCCGTCGGCGGCCCGGAGGTGATGCGTGCGCAGATCGACAAACTGCTCGAGGCAACGAAGCTGCCCAACGTGACGCTTCAGGTCGCCCCGTTCGCCAACGGGCCGCACCCCGGCACGTACGGACCCTTCGTGCTCTTCCGATTCGCCGTGCCCGAACTTCCGGACATGGTCTACAGCGAGTACCTGACCGGCGCGGTCTACCTCGACGCGCGCGTCGAGGTGGCGACCCACCTCGAGGTCATGGACCGCATGGCGGCGCAGGCCGCTACGGCACATCGCACGAAGGAGATCCTCCGGGATCTCCGCAAGGAGCTGTGAATGAACCGCATCAAGCCACGCCGTCCCGTCTACAACGGCATGCCCGCCCGGGAGCTGGGGAGCGAAGGCTGGCACAAGCCGTGGAGCGGCGGCAACGGCGGCAACTGCCTGGAGGCGATGAAGCTTGCCGACGGCCGGATCGCCGTGCGCCAGTCCACCGATCCGGACGGGCCGGCGCTGATCTACACCACCGACGAGATGACCGCGTTCATCGAGGGCGCGAAGGCGGGGGTGGCCGACTTCCTGCTCTCCTGACCTCGTTGCTCGATTGCTCAATTGCTCGATAAACGCTGATGGTTGAGATGCTCGTCCTTCACCCTTGAGGGGCATGCCGCAACAGATCTCTTCGACGCCGACGACTGCTCCCCTGTCTCCACGAGATGCGGGAGCAGTCGCGCGTTCGTCCCTACGACACCCGTGTCCCACCCGGCGCCAGCGCCCCGCACAGCGCCTCCACCGCCGCCCCGTACGCGTGCTCCGAAGGCGTCGCGTACCCCACGACCAGACCGTCATGGGCCGCCATGTCCGTGTCCGGGTGGCGGAACTCCGCGAGCCCGTCCAGCGCGACCCCCTGCCGGACCGCGGCCTCGACGGCGGACCGCTCGGTGCCCGGGGGCAGCCGCAGCACCGCGTGCAGCCCCGCCGCGACCCCGCTGACCTGGATGTGCGGGGCCCGCTCGGCCAGCGCGGCGACGAGCCGGTCCCGGCGGCCGCGGTAGCGCTGCCGCATCCGGCGTACGTGACGGTCGTAGGACCCGGAGACGATCAGGTCGGCGAGGGCCAGCTGGTCGGGCACGCTCGCCCAGGCCTCCCGCTCGCCCTTGGCCGCGAGCACATCGCCGACGTAGCGCTCGGGCAGCACCATCCACCCCAGCCGCACCGCGGGCGACAGGCTCTTGCTGACCGAGCCGATCAGGATCACCCGCTCGGGGTCGAGGCTCTGCAAGGCGCCGACCGGCCTGCGGTCGTAGCGGAACTCCCCGTCGTAGTCGTCCTCCAGCACCACCGCCCCACGCGCGCGTGCCCAGTCGACCACCGCGGCCCGGCGCTCGGCGTGCAGCGGACCGCCGGTGGGGAACTGGTGCGCCGGCGTCAGCAGTACGGCCCGCTCGCGGGTCAACCGGTCGACGAGCGCGCCGTGTTCGTCGAGGGGGAGTGGCACGGTCCGTACCCCTTCGGCCGCCAGCAGCTCCCGGTGGAACGGCAGTCCGTACGCCTCCACGGCGAGCGGTCCGCGCAGGACCTGCCTGCCCCCGTCTCTGTTTCCGCCTCCGCCCCCGAACAGCAGCCGCAGGGCGTGCGCGAACCCGGAGCAGACGACGATCCGGTGCGGCTCCGTCCGCACGCCGCGCGCGCGTGCGAGATATGCCGCGAGAGCCGCTCTCAGCTCCGGCCGTCCGGCGGGATCGCCGGGGCCGAAGACCTCGTTGGGGGCCTGTGAGAGGGCCCGGCGGTAGGAGGCGAGCCACGCGGGCCGGGGGAACGCGGAGACGTCCGGGGTGCCCTGACGGAGGTCGTGCCGGGGGGACCGGCCGTGGCGCGGGGCACGCGCGCATGGGTCAGGTGCGGGCGCTTTCTTATGTACGGCGGGGTGGAGCGGCCGGGTCCGTTCGGCGACGTGGGTGCCGGCACCCTGGCGGGCCGTCAGCCAGCCCTCGGCGACGAGTTCGGCGTAGGCGTCGGCCACCGTGTTGCGGGCGACACCGAGGTCGGCGGCGAGTGAGCGGTACGGCGGCAGCCGGGTGCCCGGAGCGAGCCGCCCGCTGCGTACGGCCTCACGCAGCGCACCGATGAGAGCGGCCCGCTTGCCGCCCGGCGCGGAGAGCTCCAGGTGCAGGTCGGAGCCGATCCGCTCCGCGTAATTGACCCATGATTCCCGCATGGAAATGCACCCTACAGCCGGTCTTTCCAACCCGTAGGTTGGTCACATGACCACGACGAACACGCACATCACAGGTACGGCTCGACTGAACCTCGCGAAGGCCGCCCCGAAGGTGTTCCGGGCCCTGGTCGGCTTCGACACGGCGGCCCGCGAGGGCCTCGACCCCGCCCTCGTCGAACTGATCCAGATTCGCGCCTCGCACCTCAACCACTGCGCGTACTGCCTCCACATGCACACCAACGACGCCCGCAAGGCCGGCGAGACGGAGGACCGCCTCCACATGGTCCCGGTCTGGCGAGAGGCTCGCCATTTCTTCACCGAGAAGGAACAGGCCGCCCTCGCCCTCACGGAGGCCGTGACGCTGGTGGCCGACGGGGGAGTCCCCGACGAGGTCTACGGCGAGGCCGCGGCCCGCTTCGACGAGCAGGAACTGGCCCATGTGCTGTCCCTGATCCTCACGATCAACACGTGGAACAGGGTGGCGCTGGCCACGGCGAAGGTGGCGGGGACGGACGAGCGGGGGTGAGCGGCGCGGGGGTGAGCGGCCGGGGGCCGGGACTCTTCTCTGCGCCGCCCTACACGGTCATCGGACGGTCGTACGGCCCGATCGGCGCGGGCAGTCGCGAACTCCCCGTGAGATACCGGTCGACCGCCGCCGCGACCGCCCGCCCCTCCGCGATCGCCCACACGATCAACGACTGCCCCCGAGCGGCGTCCCCGGCGGCGAACACCCCCGGCACGTTCGTACCGAACCCGGCGTCCCGGGCGACCGTCCCGCGGGGCTCCATCTCCAGCCCCAACTGCTCCACCAGCCCGTCCCCCCGGTCCGGCCCGGAGAACCCGAGCGCCAGCAGCACGAGGTCGGCGGGAAGCGTCCGCTCCGTGCCCTCCACCGGCCGCCGCGCCGCGTCCACCTCGACGAGGTGCAGTGACCGCACGTGTCCGTCCTCGTCCCCGGTGAAGCGCAGCGTGGACGCCGCGAACAACCGCGCGTCCGCATCCGCCGCGGGCGCCGTCTCCAGATCGCGGGCCTCCTCGTGCGCAGCCGACAACCGGTAGATCTTCGGGTAGGTGGGCCAGGGCTCCACGTCCTCGTCCCGCTCACCGCCCGGCTGTGCGTAGATGTCCAACTGGCTCACGGAAGCGGCGCCTTCACGTACCGCGGTCCCCAGACAGTCGGCCCCCGTGTCACCCCCACCCACGATCACGACATGCTTCCCGGCGGCCGACATCGGGGACACCGCCAGTTCCCCCTCGCGCACCCGGTTGGCCAACGGCAGGTACTCCATGGCCTGTTGGACCCCGGCCAACTCCCTCCCCGGCACGTCCAGTTCACGCCACGCCGTGGCCCCCGTGGCGATCACCACCGCGTCGTACCGCGTCCGCAACTCGGCCGCCCCGACATCCCGCCCGACCGCCGTGGACGTGCGGAACTTCGTCCCCTCGGCCCGCATCTGCTCGATCCGCCGCTCCAGATGGCGCTTCTCCATCTTGAACTCGGGGATGCCGTACCGCATCAGCCCGCCGAGCCGATCGTCCTTCTCGAAGACGGCGACCGTGTGCCCCGCCCGCGTCAACTGCTGTGCCGCGGCGAGCCCGGTCGGCCCCGACCCGATCACCGCGACGGTCCGCCCCGACAGCCGGTCCGGCGGCCGCGGCGGCGTGAACCCGAGCTCCCAGGCCCGGTCCGCGACGGCCACCTCGACGTTCTTGATGGTGACCGCCGGCTGGTTGATGGCGAGCACACACCCGGCCTCGCACGGCGCCGGACACAACCGCCCGGTGAACTCGGGGAAGTTGTTCGTCGCGTGCAGCCGGTCCGCCGCCTGCCGCCAGTCCTCCCGCGAGACCAGGTCGTTCCACTCGGGGATGAGGTTCCCCAGCGGACAGGCGTCGTGGCAGAACGGGATGCCGCAGTCCATGCAGCGATCCGCCTGTTTCGTGATGATGGGCAGCAGTGCTCCGGGGACGTACACCTCGTCCCAGTCCCGGACCCGCTCCTCGACCGGCCGACGGGGCCAGTCCTGGCGCGGGGTGGTCATGAATCCCTTGGGATCGGCCATGGCCGTCTTCCTCGCTCGCACTGGTGACGCTGACGCGTCCGACATGGCCGTGCGTCATCGGGCGGCACTCCTGCGGAACTTCTTCCGGCCACGATACGACTCCTCGGCCACTCGCGCAGAGTGCCGGGGAGCTGTCGGGGACAGCGCTTTCACTGTGCTCCGGAGGTGGGGCGTAGGTGGAGGTGGAGGTGGAGGTGGGGGCGGAGGGGGAGGTGGGGCGGAGGTGGAGGGGGAGGCCTGGGACGGTGGGCGTGCGTTCACGTGAGGGCCAGCACGTACGCCAGCGCCGCCCCGCCCGAGGCGATCGCGCGGACGTGGTTCCACATCGTCCACTCGCGCACGTACGCCGGCCAGTAGGCCGTGGCCTCCGGGGTGCCCGGGGCCAGCCTGAGCAGGGCGTCGTTGCGGGGCACGTTCGCCACCATCGTCAGCCCGAACGAGCCGAACAGGTACAGCGCGCTGCCCACCAGCAACTCCACGGTCCCCTCGTCCGGCCACAGCACGAACGTCACCACCGCGATCACCGCGGACAGCACCGCGGAGCCCGCGAACACGGCCATGAACGGTGGCCGCACCGCGCTCACGTTGATCGCGTTCATCGCCGCGACGCCCTGTGCGGGCGGCAGGTCGGCGAGCCCTCTCACCACGAACGTCGAGAAAGCGCAGAACACCCCGGCCACCAACCCGGTCCCGAGCACCCCGAGCACGACCAGTACGAAGTAAGGCCCATCGATCGTCACCACACCAGCTCCTGCCTCCTGCCCCGCACCACCCGTCCCGACCAGTGAATCCCGCCGCCGCCTCCCGAACCATGGCCATTCCGCGCACCCCCATAACCAGACGTCCATCCGTACGGGTTGCCCAGCCGTGCCGAGCAGTCCAACGCCGGGGTCGTCAGCCCGCCTTCTCCCGCACCACCATCCCCAGATCCCGCCATTCCCTCAGCACCGCCTCCACACGCCCAGAGATCCGCCGCCGCGCCTCGTGCCGTGCCACTCCGCTCATCAGCAACGAGTCGTACGGCGTGTCCACATGCCGCACCGACGCCACCACCGCCGACACCACCGCCCCCTCCGACAACGCCCGCCCCGCCGCACTCCGCCCCACCCGCCCACTGCCCCGCAGGGACGCGTGCGAGGCGATGGCCCGGGCCCGCTCGTCAGGGCACCCCGGAAAAAGCCGCCGTATCTCCGCAGCGAACTCCGCCGCGAACCGCACGTCCTCCGCCGCCCGCCGCCGCGCGTCCCGTGCCCGGCGCCGTCGTCGTGCCTCCGCGTCAGCCAGACACCGCTCCTCGGCCCGCGCCAGCCCCGCCTCCTCGACGAGGACGCCCTGCCGCTCGTAACGCCCTTTGCGCCGGTTGAACCGCACGACGACCGCCGACAGCGTGCTCTCCTCCCGCGACCGACGCGTGAGCGCCGTGTCCCCGCGCGGCAGAAACACCAGGTGTCCGAGGTCGGCGCAGTCGAGACACCGCGGCGCCCCGCCCTCGACGACGAGCAGCGCCAGCGGCCCGCCCCGGCACTCCCCACAGTGCCGCCTCCTCAACGGCTGGACGACGAGAAGTCCGCCACGGGTCGGGGGAGTCGCCAGGCCTGTCATGAGTGGTTCATTCCCCGGCCGCACCCACCACCGACACCCACGTCCGACGCCGCGTCGGCGACACGATCCCGCCCGCCACCGCCAGCCTGGCGGGCGGCGCGCAGGTGCGCACAGTCGATCTCGCGGGCGAGACCACCAGCGACGTCCTGAACGTCGGCTGACGCATCATGGCCGTGTGCGACTCGAAGCGATCACCTGGGACCTGCTCGGCGAGCGGCTGGCCGACCGACTGCTCGACCTGAAGCCGGCCGACGGCAGCCCCTGGCCCCGCGTCGCCCTCGACGGTGCCCCGGCGGCCCGCCCGGGCGAACTCGCCGAACGGGTCGCGGAGGCCCTGCGGATACGCGGCCGCCCTTCGCTCGTCGTCGGCATGGAGGGCTTCCTGCGTCCCGCCTCGCTCCGTCTGGAATACGGCCACCACGACCTGGAGGCCTACTACGACGGCTGGTTCGACATCGGCGCCCTCTGGCGCGAGGTCTTCGGCCCCCTCGAACCCGGCGGTGACGGCCGAGTCCTGCCCGACCTGTGGGACCCGGTCACCGACCGCGCCACCCGCAGTCCCTACGTCCGTCTCCCGCCCGGCGGCGTTCTGTTGATGCACGGCCCCCTCCTGCTGCGCCACTGGTTCCCCTTCGACCTGACCGTCCACGTCCTCCTCTCCGAGGGCGCCCTCCGCCGCCGTACCCCCGAGCCCGACCACTGGACCCTCCCCGCCTACGAGCGCTATGCCGACGAGAGTGACCCGGCCGGTACAGCCGATGTCCTCGTCCGCGCCGACGACCCCCGCCACCCAGCGTGGAACGGCTGACCGGGCAGGTCCGGGCACTGCGGCGTCGCTGCCAGGGCCCGGCCGTCGTCACTGCGGGGTTCCGGGTGCGGGCCCCCGGCGGCGCGGCGAGAATGTAGGGCGCCGGGACTTGCGGTGCCGCCCGCGCCGCGCCGGCCGTCCGGCACCGGGAGGTACTCCATGACCACCGCCGGAGACATCATGCACCGGGGCGCCCAGTGGATCCCCGCCCACGAGACCCTCGACCGCGCCGCCCAGCTGATGCGTGAACTCGGCGTCGGAGCCCTGCCCATCAGCGACGCGGACGAACGGCTGTGCGGCATCCTCACCGACCGCGACATCGTCATCGGCTGTGTCGCCGTGGGCCACGACCCGGCCAAGGTGACCGCCGGTGAGATGGCCCAGGGGACACCCCGCTGGATCGACGCCGGCGCCGACGTCGCCGATGTCCTGCACGAGATGCAGGAGCACCGGATCCGCAGGCTCCCCGTCATCGAGAACAAGCGTCTGGTGGGCATGATCAGCGAGGCCGACCTGGCCCGGCACCTGACGGACGAGCAGATCGCCGGCTGGGCCGAGAGCGTCTACGCGCGCTCCTCCACCACCCACTGACCCCGACCCGGGGACACCCCCGTCACAGCCAGCCGTTGCGCCGGAAGCCGCGGTACAGCACACCGCAGCCGACGACTATCACGCCCATGACCAACGGATAGCCGAACGTCCAGTGCAGCTCCGGCATGTGGTCGAAGTTCATGCCGTACACACCGCAGATCATCGTCGGGACGGCGATCACCGCCGCCCACGCAGTGATCTTCCGCATGTCCTCGTTCTGCGCGACCGTCACCTGCGCGAGGTGTGCCTGAAGGATCGAGTTGAGCAGTTCGTCGAACGCGGCGATCTGCTCCTTGGCGCGCAGCAGATGGTCGGACACGTCGCGGAAGTACGCCTGTATCTCCGGGGCGACGACCTGGATCGGCCGGGTGGAAAGCTCCTCCAGCGGACGGCTGAGCGGGGCCACCGCCCGCTTCAGCTCCAGGAGTTCACGCTTGAGCTGGTAGATGCGGCCCGGGTCGACCCGGGCGCCGTTGTCCGCGAACACCGCCGTCTCGACCAGGTCGATGTCCGACTGCATCGAGTCGGTGACGTCCAGGTAGTCGTCGACCACATGGTCCGCGATCGCGTGCAGCACCGCGGCCGGCCCCTTGGCGAGCTGCCCGGGGTCGGACTCCAGCTCCTCGCGCAGCGGGCCCAGCGATCCGTGGCTGCCGTGCCGCACCGTGATCACGAAGTCCTCGCCGACGAACACCATGATCTCGCCGGTGTTGACCACCTCGCTCGTCGCCGTGAGCTCTTCGTGCTCGACATAGCAGACCGTCTTGAACACCGCGAACAGCGTCTCGCCGTAGCGCTCCACCTTCGGACGCTGATGGGCCTCGACCGCGTCCTCGACGGCCAGCGGGTGCAGGTCGAAGAGGTCCGCGATGCCCTCGAACTCATGGTCCGACGGCTCGTGCAGGCCGAGCCAGACGAAACCGTCACGCCTCTTGCGTACCCGCTCCACGGTGTCGACCAGATCGCCGTCGACCGGGACGCGGGCTCCCTCCCGGTACGTCACGCAGTTGACCACCGAGGTGCCCAGCGGGGAGCGGGCGTGGTGGCTCAGGTCGACGCGCGGGCGCCGCCGGGCCAGCCGGGCCACCTTGCGCAGGCCGCCGACCCTGCCGAGGCCGGTGACCCTTCGCAGATTCCCTGCCATGGACATCTGGATCTCCTTGCGTGGATCTCCCCGTTCGACGCGTTGCTGCGCCCTGGCGAGCCAGTGTGCCAGGCCGACGTAAGCGCCGGGTGAGCCTGTGGACAGGGCAGGTTCCGCTTGGTTCCCGCCTGTGGAAAACCGTGCGCACCTGCCTCGGCGCCGCTCGCCCGACAGCTCATGTCGGCCGTCTCCTCGTTGGAGCCGCGTCGTCCGTTTCCGACAAGCCAGGCAACTGGGATCATCGCGGCATGACAGGAACAGACGGGTATCTCCTCGACAACCGGCAGGCCGAGGCGGGAGAGCGCTTCGACGCCTTCGCCACGCTCTTCGACCCCACGACCTTCCGGCACATCGAAGGATTCGGCATCGGATCCGGCTGGCGCTGCTGGGAGGTCGGCGCGGGCGGCACGTCCGTGGTGTCCTGGCTGGCCAAGAAGGTCGGCCCGACCGGAAAGGTCGTCGCGACAGACATCGACACCACGCTTCTCACCGCGGCGGGCCGCCCGCCGGTGGACGTACGGGTCCACGACGTGAGCGCCGAGGAGCCCCCCGGGGAGGGCTTCGACCTGGTGCACGCCCGGCTCGTTCTGGTCCATGTGCCGGACCGGGAACGGGCCCTGCGGTCGATGATCAAGTCCCTCCGGCCCGGTGGGCGGCTCCTGCTGGAGGACGCCGACCCCGCCCTGCAACCCCTGACCTGCCCCGACGAGCACGGCCCCGAGCAGCAGTTGGCAAACCGGTTGCGCCAGGGCTTTCGCCGACTGCTCGCCGACCGCGGCGCCGACCTCTCCTACGGCCGCACCCTCCCGCGCCTGCTCCGCGAGGCCGGTCTGCGTCAGGTCGCCGCCGACGCGTACTTCCCGCTCGCCTCGCCGGCCTGCGCCGCCCTGGAGTCCGCCACGATCCGCCAGATCCGCGGCCAGCTCGTCACGGCGGGCCTCGCCACGGACGAGGACATCGACCGCCACCTCGCCAACGTCGCCACCGGCACGATGGATCTGGCCACCGCCCCGTTGATCTCGGCATGGGGGCGCAAGGGGTAGAAGCGGAGCGGGAGCGGGCGGGGAACGGGTGTCCGGCCGGGAGTCGGGGAACATGTGGTCGGCCGGGAGTCTGGAGAGACGGCGGCTGGGCGGGAGCTGGAGAGGCGGCCGTGGACGGCGGTGGCTGATCGGTCGGCCGTCTGTCCGGAGAGGTGTCCGCGGACGGCGGTGGCCCACCGGCCGGCCGTCAGTCCTGCCTCGGCGGTCTCCCGCCCACTCGCTCCACCGCCAGCGCGCCCGCCCGGCATCCTTCCGCCGCCGCGTCCTCGGGCGCGGCGCCCGCCAGCAGGGCCGCGAGGAACGCGCCCGTGAAGGCGTCACCCGCTCCGGTGGTGTCCCGGGGCGTCGCCGCCACGGCGGGCACGTGGGCGTACACGGTGCCGGACCGGGCGATCAGCGCCCCCTCCGCTCCCCGCTTGGCCACCACCAGCGGGACGTGGCGGCTCAACTTGGCCGCCGCGTCCGCGACATCGGGCAACCCGGTGAGCAGGCACGCCTCGTCCCGGCTCGGCAGCAGGACATCCACCCCGTCGACCAGCGAGAGGAAGCGGTCCACCCCCACCTCCCGGAGGAAGCCCGCCGAGGCCGGGTCAAGGCTCACCGGCACACCACGCGCGCGTGCCGACTCCAGGGCGACCGCGACCAGGGCTCGGCTCGGCTCCGAGAACAGGAGATAGCCCGACAGATGCAGCCCCGCCACGCCGTCGAGCAACCCGTCGGACCAGTCGTCCGGCTCCAGCCGCAGTGACGCGCCGCTGTCGGTGAGGAACGTCCGCTCGGCGGCCTCACCCGTGTCCACGAGGCAGATCACCGTCCCGGTCGGCGCCTCCGGATCGACGACCAGGTGCGGTCGCACCCCGCACGCGGCCAGCTCCCGCTCGTGCCACGCGGCCGCGTCCGCGCCCACCCGCCCCAGCAGCCGTACCTCCGCACCGCCCGCGCGGGCGGCCCAGCAGGCCACGTTGGCCCCCGCCCCACCCGGCACCGTACGGATCGCCGCGGCGGTGTCCGTACCGGCGGCGAGCGGCCCCCGGTGCCGGGCGACGACGTCCGTGATGACGTCCCCGACGACCAGAAGGGCGCCGCCCCGGGCGGCCGCGGTGATACCGGGCGCGCCGCCTGGGCGGGTCGCCACGTCACCCCGCCCGTCCGTCGTCACTTCCCGGCCCGGGCCGCCGCGATCCGCCCCGCCAGCCGCACGTTGCCGCGCACCGCGGCCAGGTTGGCGCTCAGGGAGGCGCCGTCGGTGTGCCGCACCAGATGGTCCAGCAGGAACGGTGTGACCCCCTGACCGGTGACCCCCGCCTCCTCGCAGGCCTGGAGCGCCTCCGCGAGCACCCGCGCGTGCAACTCGGGGTCCAGCTGCTCCTCCTCGGGCACCGGGTTGGCGACGATCAGCGCCGAGCCGGGCGCGTCCAGCGCCTCACGCGCGCGCATGACCGCCGCCACCTGCTCGGGGGAGTCCAGCCGCCACTCCACCGGATAACCGGAGTCGGAGAGGTAGAAGCCGGGGAAGCGGTCCGTGCCGTACCCGGCGACCGCGACCCCCAGCGTCTCCAGCCGCTGGAGCGTGGCGGGCACGTCCAGGATGGACTTCACGCCCGCGCACACCACGGTGATCGGTGTGCGCGCCAGCAGGCCGAGGTCGGCCGACTCGTCCTGGGTCGTCGTCCACTGCCGGTGCACCCCGCCGAGACCGCCCGTCGCGAACACCTCCACTCCGGCCAGGGCCGCCAGCTGCGCCGTCGCCGACACGGTGGTCGCCCCGCTCACCCCCGCGGCAACCGCCAGCGGAAGATCCCGGTGGCCCAGCTTGCGGATCCCGTCCTCGTTGGCGACCCGCTCCAACTGCTGCTTGTCCAGCCCGACATGGGGCCGCCCGTCCAGTACGGCGATCGTCGCCGGTACGGCGCCCGCCTGGCGTACGACGTCCTCCAGCTCCAGCGCCACCTGCAGATTGCGCGGACGCGGCAGCCCGTGCGCGATGATCGTGGACTCCAGGGCCACCACGGGTCGACGCGCGTCGATCGCCTCGCGCACCTCTTCGGACACCACCAGCACCACGGGCCTGCCTCCTGTCGATCGGTCTTCCCTCATCTCTGGCGGGCGGCGCGTCCGGTCAAACCCTTGCGGGCTGTGGAGGACCCCACCAGCCTGGAGTGCATGACGGACAACTCGGCGCGTCTCGACCATGTCGTCCTCTGGGTGCGTGACCCGGTGGCATCGGCCGACTTCTACGAGAAGACCCTGGGCCTGGAACCCGTGAGGCTCACCGACTTCGCCGCGGGGGCGGTGTCCTTCCCCTCCGTACGGCTCAACGACGAGACCATCTTCGACCTCATGCCGCTCACCCTGGCGGACCGCATGCAAATGGTCCCTGGCGCTGCCGAGAGCGCGGGACACCCTGTCAATCATGTCTGCCTGGCCCTGCCCACCGACGATTTCGAGACACTCCGCGCCCGCCTGGAGGAACGGTCCGTGCCCGTCTCGGACTTCTCCCACGGCTCCTTCGGCGCCCGCGGAACGGCCCGGCGCAGCTTCTACTTCCGTGACCCGGACGGGAACGTCTTCGAGGCACGCCACTACGACTGACCGCGCGAGGTGGGACGCGCCGGCGATCAGGCAGATGCCGGGCCTCGTTCGACGGCTTTCGCCGGTGACCTTGGCCTGAGGTCCGCGGCTGACCTGTTTCCGTTCCCCGGCCGGCCGCCGCGCGAACCCGAGGAGCACTCCTCAAGGCCCCGGACGGGACCGCCTCAGAACAGCGGCTCGGGCAGCACGCCCTCCAATGCGAGCAGCTTCCGCTTGGTCTCCAGGCCGCCGCCGAACCCGCCGATGCCCCCGTCGCTCTCGACGACCCGGTGGCAGGGCACGACGACCGGCAGCGGGTTGGAGCCCATGGCCACCCCCACGGCCTGCGCGGCACCCGGCTGGCCGACCCGCCCGGCGAGATCGCCGTACCCGACGACCTGGCCGAACCGCACACCAGACGCCAGCTCGCGCAGCACCTGCCGGTTGAATCCCGAGATCAACGACCAGTCCAGAGGCAGCTCGAAGTCGTGCCGCTCGCCCGCGAAGTACGCCTCGACCTGGCGTATCGCCTCGGCCAGCAACGGAGAGCCGGGCGCCTCGACGGGCTCGGCGCCCAGCCGGGACGCGAGCCGCTCGAGCGCCTTGGCGCGGACCGGGTCGGTGGCGTGGAAGACCACGTTGACCAGACCCTCGTCGGTGGCGGCCAGCAGCAGCGGGCCGATGTCCGTGCCGACGACGGTCCACACGATCCGCTGCTCGTCCTGCCCATGGCTGTTCATGCGACCACCGTACGAGCCGCCACTGACAACGGTCGGCGACCTGCGCGAACATCCGCTACTCGCGCAGCGCGTCCCGCACCACGTCGGGCCTGTCGGTGATGAGGCCGTCGACGCCGACCCGGCGACCAGCCGCGCGGGCCGGTGAAGGCATGGACCGCGGAGACACAGGCCCTGGAGACGGAGGGTGTACGACGGGTTGCTCGGTGAAGACCGCGTACGCGTGCAGGTCCGCCACGGGCGGTGTGCCGAGGAAGCCGGCCTTCACGCCGGGCACCCTTCGTTGCCGAGGAGCTTGAGGTGCTCCACGTCGGTCGTACGCCGGACGCTGTCGTCGTGGAGGACGACGAGCTCGTCTTCCCTGGTGCGCCGGACGTCGTTCTCGACCCGGACGCCGCCGATCCGGGCGGCCTTGTCGACGGTGGCCAGGGTGTTCTCGGGGGCGCACGCGGAGCCGCCCCGATGGGCGATGATTACCTACTCCTCGCGTCGAGCAATCACGTACAGCGCGACTCTGACAGCACCGGGTCAACGGCACCCGGGTACAGAATGGACACATTCTGAACGTGCGTGTCCCACGTCCGCTCACGGGTGCCGCACAACTGGGGCAAGGGCGTGTTTCTTTGCCGGAAAATCGTTCGACCATTCCGGTGGCGGTCATACTCTCTGCCTCAACCCTGATCGCTCGGGCGATGCTGGGAAGGGGCGCATTTCAGGGAATTCCAGGACGTAAGAGGGCGGAAGGGTAGCCGCGCATGCAAGGCACGGTCGACGGATTCAGCTACGGACTCGTCACACCGCTGGTGGCCTACCTCATGGCCTGCCTGGGCGGTGCCCTCGGACTGCGCTGCACCACCAGATCCATGCTGGTCAGCCGGTCCTGGCGACCCGGCTGGCTGGCGCTCGGCTCGGCGGCGATCGGCTCCGGCATCTGGACCATGCACTTCGTCGCGATGATGGGGTTCAAGGTCGCGCAGACACCGATCCACTACGACAGGTCGATCACCTTCGCGAGCCTGGGCGTCGCCATCGTCATGGTGGGCATCGGGGTCTTCATCGTTGGCTACCGGGGCGCCTCCGGAACGGCCCTGATGACCGGCGGTGCCGTCACCGGCCTGGGCATCGCCTCGATGCACTACCTCGGCATGGCCGGCATGCGCCTGAACGGGCAGTTGGAGTACAACACCGTCACCGTCGGCATCTCCGTGGTCATAGCCGTCGTCGCCGCGACCGCTGCCCTGTGGGCCGCCGGGCAGGTCAGGGGATTCCTCTGGAGCGTGGGTGCGAGCCTGGTCATGGGCCTCGCCGTCACGGGCATGCACTACACCGGCATGGCCGCCCTCAGCGTCCATGTGCACGGCACGTCCGCCCCCGTCTCCGGTGACTCGCCCGCCTCCCTGCTCGCGCCGATGATGATCGGACCGCTGGCCTTCCTGCTGCTCGCGGGCGTCGTCGTGATGTTCGATCCCCTGATGGTCATGGGCAAGCCCGTGTGGTCCCCCGCCGAGAACAAGCCCGGCATCCCCGCACGCGAACTCGTCCACCACTCGCCCGCCCGCCGTCCTTCGCTCCGCCCCCACGGGGACGTGCACCACCAGGACGCCCGCACCCCGCAGAACCGCTGACCCACCGGGACCGTCGCCCGCCCCCGCGCCCCTCCTGCTCCGCCACTCGCCCGCCCGCCGTCCTTCGCTCCGCCCCCACGGGGACGTGCACCACCAGGACGCCCGCACCCCGCAAAACCGCTGACCGACCGGGACCGTCGCCCGCCCCCGCGCCCCTCCCGAGCCGATCCCGGGCGGCCACCTGCCCGCCCGCCGTCCTTTGCTCCGCCCCCACGGGGACGTGCACCACCGGGACGCCCGCACCCCGCAGAACCGCTGACCGACCGGGACCGTCGCCCGCCCCCGCGCCCCTCACGCGCCGCCACTCGCCCGCCCGCCGTCCTTGCTCCGCCCTCACCCGGACGTGCACCACCGGGACGCCCGCACCCCGCAGAACCGCTGACCCACCGGGACCGTCGGCCGTCCCCGCGCCCCTCCTGCTCCGCCCCCGAGCCTCCACCCGCCCCGCCTGCGACCCCCGGCGCCCTGCCCGCCCTCCCTGCCTCCGCCGCAGCGACCGATCCGCAGTCCGCCGGTTCCGCCCCCGGCCCCGCCGCTCACAGCCCGTCGCACGCCCCGTCGCCACCCCCCACCCCCTCCGTCGGCGCCCAGAACGCCTGATCGGACCGCGTTGTCAGTGGGGAGTCGTACGGTGGACTCCATGCGGCCCGTTTCTCACATCGAACGTACGGTGGCGCCCTTCGAGGTCGTCAGCTCCTACCAGCCCAGCGGCGACCAGCCGGCGGCGATCGCCGAGCTGGCCAAGCGCATCGAGGCAGGTGAGAAGGATGTCGTCCTGCTCGGCGCGACCGGCACCGGAAAGTCCGCCACCACCGCGTGGATGATCGAGAAGCTCCAGCGCCCCACCCTCGTGATGGCCCCGAACAAGACGCTGGCCGCCCAGCTGGCGAACGAGTTCCGCGAGCTGCTGCCGAACAACGCCGTCGAGTACTTCGTCTCCTACTACGACTACTACCAGCCCGAGGCCTACGTCCCGCAGTCGGACACCTACATCGAGAAGGACTCCTCGATCAACGAGGAGGTCGAGCGTCTGCGCCACTCCGCGACCAACTCGCTGCTCACCCGCCGCGACGTCGTGGTGGTCGCCTCCGTCTCCTGCATCTACGGCCTCGGTACGCCCCAGGAGTACGTGGACCGCATGGTCCCCCTCAGGGTCGGCGACGAGATCGACCGCGACCAGCTCCTGCGCCGCTTCGTGGACATCCAGTACACACGCAACGACCTGGCCTTCACCCGAGGCACCTTCCGGGTCCGCGGCGACACCATCGAGATCTTCCCGGTCTACGAGGAACTCGCCGTCCGCATCGAGATGTTCGGCGACGAGATCGAGGCCCTCTCGACGCTGCACCCGCTCACTGGCGAGATCATCAGCGACGACGAGTATCTGTACGTCTTCCCGGCCTCCCACTACGTCGCAGGGCCCGAGCGCATGGAGCGGGCCGTCAACGACATCGAGAAGGAGCTCGGGGAGCGCCTGGCCGAGCTGGAGAAGCAGGGCAAGCTCCTGGAGGCCCAGCGCCTGCGGATGCGCACCACCTACGACCTCGAGATGCTCCGCCAGATCGGTTCCTGTTCCGGGGTGGAGAACTACTCGATGCACTTCGACGGCCGCCTGCCCGGCTCCCCGCCGAACACCCTGCTGGACTACTTCCCGGACGACTTCCTGCTCGTCATCGACGAGTCGCACGTGACCGTGCCCCAGATCGGCGCCATGTACGAGGGCGACGCCTCCCGCAAGCGCACCCTCGTCGACCACGGCTTCCGCCTCCCGTCGGCGCTGGACAACCGCCCCCTGAAGTGGGAGGAGTTCACGGAGCGCATCGGCCAGACCGTCTACCTGTCGGCGACGCCGGGCAAGTACGAGCTCTCGCGCGGGGACGGCGTCGTCGAGCAGATCATCCGCCCCACCGGCCTGGTCGACCCCGAGGTCGTCGTCAAGCCCACCGAGGGCCAGATCGACGACCTGGTGCACGAGATCCGCACCCGCACCGAGAAGGACGAGCGCGTCCTGGTCACCACGCTCACCAAGAAGATGGCCGAGGACCTCACCGACTACTTCCTGGAGCTCGGCATCCAGGTCCGCTATCTGCACAGCGACGTCGACACCCTGCGCCGTGTGGAGCTGCTGCGCGAACTGCGCTCCGGCGAGTTCGACGTCCTGGTCGGCATCAACCTCCTGCGGGAGGGCCTCGACCTGCCCGAGGTGTCCCTGGTGGCCATCCTCGACGCCGACAAGGAGGGCTTCCTGCGCTCCGGCACGTCCCTGATCCAGACCATCGGCCGCGCCGCGCGCAATGTCTCCGGCGAGGTCCACATGTACGCCGACAAGATCACCCCGGCGATGGAGAAGGCCATCGATGAGACGAACCGCCGCCGGGAGAAGCAGGTCGCGTACAACAAGGAGCGGGGCATCGACCCCCAGCCGCTGCGCAAGAAGATCAACGACATCGTCGCGCAGATCGCCCGCGAGGACGTGGACACCGAGCAACTCCTCGGCTCCGGCTACCGCAAGGGCAAGGACGGCAAGGCGGCCAAGGCCCCCGTGCCCGCTCTCGGCGGCAAGGCGGCCGGCACCAAGGCCGCCAGGGGCAAGGCCAAGGAGACCGTCCCGACCGACCGTCCCGCGGCCGAACTCGCCGGGCAGATCGAGGAGATGACGGCACGTATGCGGGCCGCCGCCGCCGACCTCCAGTTCGAGATCGCGGCCCGGCTGCGCGACGAGGTCTCCGAGATGAAGAAGGAGCTCCGGCAGATGAAGGAGGCGGGCCTGGCCTGACCCGCATCGCGCTGTGTTGCAAGACCGACACAAAGTGCGCTTCGGGGTGCGTCACGGTCAGTGGCCCTGCGTAGGGTTCTGGACAACCGCGGGGGCCGCGGCAACAGGGGACAGCAGCGAGAGGGGTTCGGCGCGTGACCGTCAACATGACCAAGGGTCAGGCCATCAGTCTGCAGAAGAACGACGGAGGCAGCCTGACCGCGGTGCGCATGGGCCTCGGCTGGCAGGCGGCTCCCCGGCGCGGCCTGTTCGGCTCGCGCACGCGGGAGATCGACCTGGACGCCTCCGCTGTGCTGTTCGCGGACAAGCAGCCCGTCGACGTCGTCTTCTTCCGCCACCTGGTGAGCGACGACGGTTCCGTCAAGCACACCGGTGACAACCTCGTCGGCGGCGTGGGCCAGGGCGGCGACGACGAGGCGATCCTCGTGGACCTCTCCCGTGTCCCCGTCCACGTCGACCAGATTGTTTTCACGGTGAACTCCTTCACGGGCCAGACCTTCCAGGAGGTGCAGAACGCCTTCTGCCGCCTGGTCGACGAGACCAACGGCCAGGAGCTCGCCCGCTACACGCTCGCCGGCGGCGGCGCCTACACCGCCCAGATCATGGCGAAGGTGCACCGGACGGGTCCGGGCTGGAGCATGACAGCCCTCGGCACCCCGGCCAACGGCCGGACCTTCCAGGACCTGATGCCGGCGATCCTGCCGCACCTGTAACCGGCCTGCCGAGCGGCACCCGACCGACACCACGACACGGGGGGAGAAGGCGATGACGGCCGAGCTGGTGCGGGGGCAGAACCACCCGCTCTCCCAGGCCCGACTCGAGATCCGGATCGCGGCCGGCACGCCGGTCCTGGCCGGAGCCACGCTCGGCGACGAGCAGGGCCGGGTGCACGGCGTCGAGTGGGTCGTCCACCCCGGCGCGCCCACCCTGCCCGGCCTGGAGGTCTCCCGGCAGGCGGCCGCCGACCACCGCCTCGCGGTCGATCTCGGCGCGGTGCCCGAGGCCGTCCACCGGGTCCATGTGCTGCTCGCGCTGCCCGGGGCAGGCGGCCCGGCACGCTTCGGCGCCGTCGCCGCCCCCTTCGTCGCGGTCACCGGGCTGGACGGCGCCGAGCTCGCCGGCTACACCATCACCGGCCTGGACGCCGAGTCCGCCGTCGTCGCGCTGGAGCTCTACCGCCGCCAGGGCGCCTGGAAGGTACGCGCCGTGGGACAGGGCTATGCGGGCGGCCTCGCCGAACTCCTCACCGACCAGGGCCTACCCCAGGCCCACCAGCTCGTCCATGACATCCACGAGGCGGTGGCCCGGGGCCTGGCCCGCGCGGTGCCGATGCCACCGCCGCTCACGGCGGACGGCGACCGCCCCCGGCAGACGGCCACGCCGACGCCGGGCCCGGACCAGGGCTCGTCCGCGGCCCAGGGCGCCCCCGGTGCCGTACCGCCGCAGCCCCTGTCGCCGTACGGCTCACAACCCCCGAGCCCCCCGCCGCCGGTGCCGCCGAGCGGCGGTCCGGCCTCCGGCACACCGCAGCCCACCTCCCCTTACGGCCCGCAGGGCACACCGCAGCCCGGATACACCCCGGTGCCCGCGGACACCGCCGCGCAGCCGCCCACCGTCGGCGCCCCGATCGACTACAGCCACCCCCGGCGGCAGGACACCGCCCCGCCGCCGCCCCCGCCCGCCGTGCCTCCCGCCCAGCCGGGGCAGCCCGCGCGGCCCGTCGCCGGGGACGCCACCGGCTGGTCCATGGAGGAGCGGCTCTACAACCAGGTGTGGGGCATGTTCGAGGATCTGGCCCGCTCCACGGCCGCGTACCGCAGTGCCGTCGACTTCGCCGACTCCCGCCTGGAGAAGGAGCTGGACGCGGCCCTCGCCGACCCCCGCCACCGGATCGGCGGACAGGGCGACGCCGCGCGTGAGGCCGCCCGTGCCAAGCAGGCCCAGCTCGTCGAACAGGCCCGCGCGGCCTACGACCGGGATCTCGGCCAGCTCACGGCGGAGTCCGAGGTGGTCGAACCCGCCCTGCCGCCCGCGTATGCCCGCTGGGACAACCCCGTCTGGCACGGCTACCGGGTGCCCTTCGAGGTGCCCATGGCCGTGCGCCTGGGCGACCTGCATCTGCCCGAGTGCGCCGAGCTGCGTATCCCGATGCTGGTCCGGCTGCCGCTGGAGCGCGGCCTGTGGATCGACAGCGGGGCCGCCGGATCTCTCGACGGCTCGTTCCTCGACCCCCACGAACTGCACCGCCTCGCCATGGACACGGCCGTGGCGCTCGCGGCCCGGCTCCTCGCCGTCCATCCGGCCGGGGACTACACCCTGCACGTCATCGACCCGGCCGGCTCGGGTGCGCAGGCGCTCGCCCCCCTGGTGTGGTCCGGCGTGCTCGCGGCCCCGCCCGCCATCGGCGCGGCGGGCGTGGCGGATGTCCTGGCCCGCCTCACCCAGCGTGTCGACCTCGTGCAGATGGCGGTCCGTGGCGGCGCGGCCGACTCCCTCCCGCCCGGCCTCGACACCTCCGAGCACCTCCTGATCGTCAACGACTTCCCGCACGGCTTCGACGACCGGGCCGTGACCCAGCTGCGCTACCTCGCGGACGAGGGACCGGCCGTCGGCGTCCATCTGATGATGGTCGCGGACCGTGAGGAGGCATCCGGCTACGGCCCCCTCCTCGACCCCCTGTGGCGCTCGCTCATGCGGCTGACCCCGGTGCCCGACGACCACCTCGCCGACCCGTGGGTCGGGCATGCCTGGACCTACGAGCCCGCACTCGTCCCGCCCGGCAGCCAGGTGCTCCAGCAGGTCCTTGCCCAGGTCGCGGAGGCTCGCACCAAGTACACGTAAAGCCACCCTGATCAGGGATTTTGACCTTTCTTTTGCCAACTGCTTTACCTTGCCTTGGTGATTGGGGTACGGTTGGTGGCACGGAGGGGAGTACTCCCTGTCGACTGCGGCGTACCCGTCAATACGGATCAGGCCTGATCCCGGGGCGTCGGCCCACCGTGGGTGGAAGAGACCTCCGGCAGCGCGACGACGCTGGTTACTTGCCGTTACGTATTGCCGGAGGAACTGTGGATGTTTCCGTGACCCTGTGGGTCCTGACGATCGTGGGCCTCGCCGCCCTCATCGCGGTCGACTTCTTCATCGGCCGCAAGCCGCACGACGTGTCGATCAAGGAAGCCGGTATCTGGACGGTCGTCTGGATCGCCCTCGCCGGCCTCTTCGGCCTCGGCCTGATGATCTTCTCCGGCGGCGAGCCCGCCGGTGAGTTCTTCGCGGGCTTCATCACCGAGAAGTCCCTGAGCGTGGACAACCTCTTCGTCTTCGTCCTGATCATGGCGAAGTTCGCGGTGCCCTCGCAGTACCAGCAGCGGGTGCTGCTCGTCGGTGTCCTCATAGCCCTGGTGCTGCGCGCGATCTTCATCGCCGCCGGTGCCGCGATCATCGCCAGCTTCGCGTGGGTGTTCTACATCTTCGGCGCCTTCCTCATCTGGACCGCCTGGAAGCTCATCCAGGAGGCCCGGGCCGACGAGGAGGAAGAGGAGTTCGAGGAGAACAAGCTGCTCAAGGCCGCCGAGCGCAGGTTCGGTGTGGCCGACCGCTACCACGGCACCAAGCTGTGGATCGTGGAGAACGGCAAGCGGGTCATGACGCCGATGCTCGTCGTGATGCTCGCGATCGGCTCCACCGACGTGCTCTTCGCGCTCGACTCGATCCCCGCGATCTTCGGTCTGACCCAGGACCCGTACATCGTCTTCACGGCCAACGCGTTCGCCCTGATGGGCCTGAGGCAGCTGTACTTCCTCATCGGCGGCCTGCTGCGGAAGCTGGTCCACCTCAGCTACGGCCTGTCGATCATCCTGGGCTTCATCGGCGTCAAGCTGGTGCTGCACGCCCTGCACGAGTCCGGGGTCCATGTCCCCGAGATCAGCATTCCGGTCTCGCTCGGCGTCATCTGCTCGGTCCTGATCGTCACCACGATCACCAGCCTGATGGCCACCAGGAAGCAGGCGGCGGCCGAAGCGGCGCAGGCGGAGAGCGAAGGCGCTCCGAAGGACAGCATCGAGGCCTGACCACGGCCGACGTAGGAAGAACCACCACCGGGAGCGGTGCGCGGCGAATTGCCGGGTATCGCTCCCGGTGCTTGTTTGGTTCCAGTGCGCGTACCCCGGCTCGGGGACGCCGTGGCCGGCAGGAGACGCCCATGAAGTTCGTGCAGATCATCGGCTTCGAGACCGAGCGCCTCGAAGAGATGCAGCAGGTGCTGCAGGAGGCTGGGCAGCGCAGCGAGGGCAGGACGGGTGGCCCGACCCACAGCATGCTTTTGAAGGACCGGGACAAGCCGAACCACTATCTGGCGCTGGTCGAGTTCGAGTCGTACGACGAGGCCATGCGCAACAGCGACGATCCCGAGACGGGCAAACTCGCGGAGCAGTTGGGCGCGCTGAGCATCGGCGAACGTGTCTACACCAACTGTGACGTCCTGGAGTCGCGCGAGCTCAAGTAGCCCTGGCGGAGCACCCCCGCCTCTGGGACGATCGCTGCATGATCGCTCGGCTCAGGTCGCTCACCACGAGCTGGACGTCCGTCGTGCCGGTGCTCGCGGTCATCCTGCTGGTGTTCACCTGGGGCCGCGATCTGCCCGGGGCGGTCGTCGTGCTCGTGACCCTGGTCCTCGCCGGGGCCGTGCTGGCCGCCGTGCACCACGCCGAGGTGATCGCCCACCGGGTCGGTGAACCGTTCGGCTCGCTCGTCCTCGCCGTCGCCGTCACGATCATCGAGGTGGCCCTGATCGTCACCCTGATGGTGGACGGTGGCGACAAGAGTTCGACCCTGGCCAGGGACACGGTCTTCGCGGCCGTGATGATCACCTGCAACGGCATCGTCGGCATCAGCCTCCTCGTGGCCTCGCTGCGCCACGGCACCGCGGTCTTCAACCCCGAGGGCACCGGCGCCGCCCTCGCCACGGTCGCCACCCTGGCCACGCTGAGCCTGGTGCTGCCGACGTTCACGACGAGCAAGCCAGGTCCGGAATTCTCCAGCACCCAGCTGACCTTCGCCGCGCTGTCCTCGCTCATCCTGTACGGCCTGTTCGTGGCGACCCAGACGGTACGGCACCGGGACTACTTCCTCCCGATCACCCACCAGGGCGAGGTGATCACCGTCGACGACCACGCCCACGCGCCCACCGCCCGTGCCGCCCTGATCAGCCTGGGCCTGCTGGGTCTGGCCCTGATCGGGGTGGTCGGACTGGCCAAGGGCGTCTCGCCCACCATCGAGTCCGGGGTGGCCAAGGCCGGTCTGCCACAGGCCGTCGTGGGTGTGATCATCGCCCTGCTGGTGCTGCTCCCCGAGAGCATCGCCGCCCTGCGCTCCGCGCGCCGCGACCGTGTCCAGACCAGCCTCAACCTCGCCCTCGGCTCCGCCATGGCCAGCATCGGCCTGACCATCCCCGCGGTCGCCCTGGCATCGGTCTGGCTCTCCGGCCCGCTCGTCCTCGGCCTCGGCTCCACCCACATGGTGCTGCTGGCCCTGACGGTGGTGGTGAGCTCCCTGACGGTGGTTCCCGGCCGAGCCACACCGCTCCAGGGCGGCGTGCATCTGGTGCTGTTCGCCGCCTACCTGGAACTGGCGATCAACCCGTGACGGGCCCGAAGGCGGCCGACGTCATGGAGGGCATGGGGAGGCGCGGGCACGTCCGGACGTGATCAGTAGGTGACGCTGATGCGCCGGGCGGGACCGTCGACGCGGACGAGACCGCCGTAGGGGACGACGAGTTGTGGATCGGTGTGGCCGAAGTCCACGTCGAAGACGATGGGGGTCTCGGGGGCATAGATGCGCATGGCCCGCAGTGCCGCCTCGCACTGGTCGGCGGCGTAACGATCCGCCTCCTCGGGGCTGTTGGGGCGATCGAAGGACCAGGTCTTGGGGCGGCCCCACAGCAGTGCGGAGAAGCGCTGGAGGAGTCCGCGTTCGCCCATGTTCCGCAGGGTGCGGAAGACCTCGACATCGCTCGGCATCTCCTCCGAGGTCTCCAGGAGCAGCACTCCGCCGTCGTACACGCTCGGGTCGCGCGCGATCTCGCGGTCGGCCATCAGGAGCCAGCCCACGATCTCCAGGCAGCCGCCCCAACTGCGGCCCTCCACCACCCGGTCGGCGTTCACCCACGTCCAGCCGTTGCCGGGGCGGGTCTCCGGCTCGGCGTCGAAGGTGGCGGGGTCAGCCCAGTCGCGGTCGACGTCCCGCCGGCGGGCGGCGGGCGCGAGTTCGTACGTGCCGGAGGTGAACAGCGCCGCCCGCAGGGAGTCGGCGGTCAGGGCGTCCATGGCCACCGGGCGCCCGAGCGCGGTCATCACGGTCGCGCCGTGATAGCCGACGATGCCGGTGTTGTACAGATAGGCGAGCAGGTTCGTGTTGTCGCTCATCCCGAAGAACGGCTTCGGGTTCGCCCGGATCAACTCCCGGTCCAGGAACGGCAGCACCGTGATCTGGTCGTCGCCGCCGATCGACGCCATGACCGCCTTGATGCTCGGGTCGGCGAACGCGGCATGGATGTCGTCGGCACGCTCCCGGGGCGTCGAGCCCATCCTGCGGGTCGACGGATACTCGACCGGCTCCAGCCCGTACTCCTTGCGCAGCCGCTCGAGCCCCAGCTCGTAGGGGCGGGGGAAGAGCCCCGGCAGTCCGGCGCCGGGGGAGATGACGGCTATGCGGTCGCCGGGTACGGGCTTGGGCGGGTACGAGATCGTCGTCATGCCCGGAGGGTACGGGCCGCACCGCGCGCGGCGCACCGTGATAAACCGGGGTCCGAGCAGCCCGTCTTCACCGACCGGAGGAACCGTGCCCCGCACCCTGGCCAACGCCCCGATCATGATCCTCAACGGCCCCAACCTGAACCTGCTGGGTCAGCGGCAGCCGGAGATCTACGGCAAGGACACCCTCGCCGACGTCGAGGCCTTGTGCGCCAAGGCGGCGGCCGCGCACGGCGGCACGGTGGACTTCCGGCAGTCCAACCACGAGGGCGAACTGGTCCACTGGATCCACGAGGCGAGGCTCAACCACTGCGGGATCGTCATCAACCCCGGTGCCTACTCGCACACGTCGGTCGCGATTCTGGACGCGCTCAACACCTGTGACGGCATGCCGGTGCTGGAGGTGCACATCTCCAACATCCACCAGCGCGAGTCCTTCCGGCACCACTCCTACGTCTCGCTGCGCGCGGACGGGGTCATCGCCGGCTGCGGCGTGCAGGGCTACGTGTTCGGCGTGGAGCGGGTCGCGGCACTCGCGGGACCGGCCCAGGCCGACGCGTAAGGACCGACGTCCAGGACGGGCGGTCCTTACAGCTCCTACAGTCGCCCTGCCTCCACGATCCGCTTCAGGAAGCGCCGCGTGCGCTCCTGCTGCGGGTCGCCGAAGATCTGCCCGGCGGTCCCGCGCTCGAGGACCACACCGGAGTCCAGGAAACAGACCTGGTCGGCGACCTCCCGCGCGAAGCCCATTTCGTGCGTGGCCAGCATCATGGTCATCCCGTCGCCCTTGAGGTCGCGCACCACGTTCAGCACCTCGCCCACCAGCTCGGGGTCGAGGGCCGCGGTGATCTCGTCGAGCAGCAGCAGGCGGGGACGCACGGCGAGGGCCCGCACGATCGCCACCCGCTGCTGCTGACCGCCGCTCAGCCGGTCGGGGTACTCGCCGGCCTTGCCACCCAGCCCGAGCCGCTCCAGCAGCTCGCGAGCGTGTTCCTCCGCCTCCGCGCGTGCCGCTCCGTGCACCCGGCGCGGGGCCAGCGTGATGTTCTCCAGCACCGTCATGTGCGGAAAGAGGTTGTACGCCTGGAAGACCACGCCGATACGGCGCCGTACCGCGTCCTGGTCGACGCGCGGATCGGTGATCTCCTCGCCGTCCAGCCAGATGGCGCCGTCGTCGATCTCCTCCAGCAGGTTGGCGCAGCGCAGCAGCGTCGACTTGCCGGAGCCGGAGGCGCCGATCAGCGCGGTCACCGTGTGCGGGGCGACCTCCAGGTCGACGTCCCGCAGCACGACCGAGCCGCCGAAGGTCTTGCGGACGGACTCCATCCGCAGCACCGGCGCGTCTGCGTCGCTCATGTGGTCCCTCCCTGGGCCCGCTGACGGTCCATCCGCGCCGTCACCCAGTCCGTGAAGCGGGTCATCGGGATGGTCAGCGCCACGAACACCAGGCCCGCGACGATGTACGGCGTGTAGTTGAGGCTCCGCCCGACGATGATGTCGGCGGCCCGTACGGCGTCGATCGCGCCGCCGATCGACACCAGACCCGTGTCCTTCTGGAGGGACACCAGGTCGTTCAGCAGCGGCGGCACCTGGCGGCGCACCGCCTGCGGCAGCACCACGTACCGCAGCGCCTGCCGGTTGGACAACCCGAGCGAACGGGCCGCGGCGCGCTGCGAGGGATGCACGGACTCGATGCCGGCGCGGAACACCTCGGCCACGTACGCCGAATACGTCAGCGTGAGCGCCGTGCCGCCCAGCCACACCGGGTCGACCGTCACGCCCTGGAGCCGCAGCGCCGGCACGCCCAGGACGACGATCATGAGGTTGATGATGAGCGGAAGGCCCCGGAAGAAGTCCGTGTAGGCGGCGGCCAGGACGCGCAGCGGGAAGAACACCGGACCGCGCAGGGTGCGGGCGATGGCGATCAGCATGCCGAGCACCAGCACGGCGACACCGCAGATCAGCAGCAGCCGGACGTTCAGCCAGAGCCCTTCGAGGACCTTCGGGAACGCCTCGCGCGCGTACTGCCCGCTGAAGAACGTCTCCTTGGTGCGCGGCCAGCCGGGCGCGTTGACGACGACCAGGTACAGGACGACGGCGGTGACCAGGGTCGAGACGGCGGCGACGGCCGTCGCGCGGCGGGCGCGGGTGCGCTTGAGGCGCTCCCGTTCGATCCGCCGCTGCGACGGCGTGTAGGAGCCGCCGATGCCGTCCTGGCCGGCCTCGTCCTTCGTGAGCGTCACTTGAGCACCGGGGCGTCGACCGCGTCCGACAGCCACGTCTGCTCCAGCTTCGCGAGCGTGCCGTCCTTGCGCAGGGCGTCCACGGCGCCGGTCACGCAGGAGGTGAGCGCGCTGCCCTTGTCGAGCACGAGCCCGAACTGCTCCGGCGTGCCGCCCTGGTTCTCGAACTGCCCGACGATCGTGCCGTCCGTCACCTCGGCCGCGGTGATGTAGAAGGCGGTGGGCAGGTCCACGACGATGGCGTCCACCTGCTTGTTCTGCAGTGCGGACTTGGCCTGGTCGTTCTTCGCGTAAACGGCGGCCTGCTGCGTCGGCTTCACCACGTCCTGGATGTAGTTCAGGCTCGTCGTGCCGACCTGGGCGCCCAGCTTGAGGCCCTTCAGATCGGCGATGGTCTTCGCCTTGGCGGCCTTGGTGCCCTTGAGCGCGATGACGGCCTGACGTACGTCGTAGTAGCCGGACGAGAAGTCCACGGCCTTCTTGCGCTCGGCACTGATCGACACCTGGTTGATGTCGAAGTCGAAGGTCTTCTCCCCGGGCGCGAAGGCCTTGTTGAAGGGGACGCTCTGCCAGACGACGGCGCTCTTGTCATAGCCGAGCTGCTTCGCCACGGCGTACGCGACCGCCGACTCGAACCCCTTGCCGCTCGCGGGCTTGTCGTCCTTGAACCAGGGCTCGTACGCCGGCTCGTCGGTGGCGATCGTCAGCTTGCCGGAGGTCTTGGTGGCCAACTTGCCCTGGGCGCAGGTGGCTCCGGTCGACCCCGAGGCCTTGGCGTTCGCGTCGTCGTCGGGCTGCGGAGCACAGCCGACGGCGGTGGCGAGCAGGGCTATGGATGCCGCGGCGGCGGCGCGGCGCAGGGCGCGGGGGGCAGGGTGCATGGCGGGAGAGTGGCAGTCCGCTGTCCCGTTTGTCGAGGTCACGACGGCAAAAGTCCGCATATTGGGAACGCGTGTTGCATTCCTGTGAACGCTTTCCGGACAGAACGCCGGGGCCGCCGGTCGAGGGCGGGGATGAAAGACCGGCGGCCCGTACCGCGCAGGAGCCGTCATCCTGTGCGGGGCTGCTCCCAGTTGACTGCGCAACCATGTGCGCCGGGAGCGCGTGCGTGACACCGGCGTGTGTGAAGCGTTCACACGGGGCGCGCACGATGGGGCGCGCGCGGGGCGCGTACCCCAGGGTTCACCACCCCCGTGCGCGCCACTCCGGAAGGTGCGGCCGCTCCGCGCCCAGCGTCGTGTCGTCGCCGTGTCCCGGGTACACCCAGGTCTCGTCCGGCAGCGCGTCGAAGATCTTCGTCTCGACGTCGTGGATCAGACTGGCGAACGCCTCGGGATCCTTGCGGGTGTTGCCCACGCCTCCAGGGAACAGGCAGTCCCCGGTGAACACATGGGGATGCCCGTGCGGGTCGTCGTAGACGAGGGCGATCGAGCCGGGCGTGTGACCGACCAGGTGGCGCGCGGTCAGCTCGACCTGACCCACCCGGATGACGTCGCCGTCGTCGACCGGCACGTCGGTGGGTACGGGGATGCCGTCGGCGTCCTCCCGGCCGGCGTACGTACGCGCACGCGTGGCCGCGACGACCGCGGCGAGCGCCTGCCAGTGGTCGCCGTGCTGATGCGTGGTGACGACGGACGCGATGCCGTCGTCACCGATCATGCCCAGAAGGGTGTCCGCCTCGTTGGCGGCGTCGATCAGCAGTTGCTCGTCGGTGGCCCGGCAGCGCAGCAGATAGGCGTTGTTGTTCATCGGGCCGACCGCGATCTTGGTGATCATCAGGTCCTTGAGCTCGTGCACGTCGGCGGACCCGCCGACCGTCACCTGTCCGCTGTACGTCATGGCGGCAGCCTATAGCGGGGGCAGCGGGGGGAGCGTGCCGCCGTGGACCGTCAGTGCCGAGCCGTCGCGGCGGCCGGCGAGCCAGCCGAGCAGGTCGGCCCGGCGGCCGGTGACGACGAGCGGGGGTTCCCCTTCGCCGCCCGTCGGGATCCGGCGGCCGTCGTCCTGTTCGAGCAGGAGGGCGGGTACGTCGGGATGGCCCCGGAACCGCTCCGTCAGGAAGGTGATCTCGCGCTGTGTGAACTCCTCCGGAAGGTCCTCCAGCTCGTACCCGATCCCGAGATCGACATGGTGCAGCTCCACCTCGGCCCACCGCCGGAACGGCACCCGGGCCGCCGAGTCGGTGACTCCGTTGCGCAGCTCGACCGCGCGCGACCAGTCCGCCGGCGCGGCCCCGAGCTCCTGGAAACGCTCGGCACTGTCGCGGAGGTCGGTGAGCTGGACGTCGAGGGGGCGCGGGGCGTCGCGCTCGATGTCGGTGTCACGCGCTTCCGCGGAGGCGTACATGGGCTGTCCGCGCAGAACGTTCACCAGGGCGTCGGCGTTGCGGGAGAGGTGCGCGAGGACATGACCGCGGCTCCAGCCCGGCAGCCGTGACGACTCGGTCACGGCCGCGTCGTCCAGTGTGGCGGCTGCGGTCAGCAGCCGCTCGGTCGCACCACGTACAGACTCCAGGTCATGAGCGTGATCAATCATGCTGCTGACCTTAGCTCCGCCACACCTTTGGGTGAAGGTGGTGAAGCAGTGCCGTAAATCGAAAGCACGTGCTATATGGTCGGGTGCGGCGTCGGGCATGCTGGAAGGCCGGGGATTGTTATGCATCCGGGAATCCGACCGGCGTTGTCAGTGGCTCCCCCTAGTCTGAGAAAGCACGGGGGCCCCGCCCCTGTCACTCCTCTCAAGCCAAGAAAGGTGCGGACCGGCGTGGCCGACCGTCTCATCGTCCGTGGCGCGCGCGAGCACAACCTGAAGAACGTCTCGCTCGACCTGCCTCGCGACTCGCTCATCGTCTTCACGGGCCTGTCCGGGTCGGGCAAGTCCTCCCTGGCCTTCGACACCATCTTCGCCGAGGGCCAGCGGCGCTACGTGGAGTCGCTCTCCTCGTACGCCCGCCAGTTCCTCGGCCAGATGGACAAGCCCGACGTCGACTTCATCGAGGGCCTCTCGCCCGCGGTCTCCATCGACCAGAAGTCGACCTCGCGCAACCCGCGCTCGACGGTCGGCACCATCACCGAGGTCTACGACTACCTGCGTCTGCTCTTCGCGCGCATCGGCAAGCCGCACTGCCCCGAGTGCGGCCGGCCGATCTCGCGCCAGTCGCCGCAGGCCATCGTCGACCGGGTCCTGGAGCTGCCGGAGGGGAGCCGCTTCCAGGTGCTCTCGCCGCTGGTGCGGGAGCGCAAGGGGGAGTTCGTCGACCTCTTCGCCGACCTCCAGACCAAGGGGTACAGCCGCGCCCGCGTGGACGGTGAGACCGTCCAGCTCTCCAACCCGCCCACGCTGAAGAAGCAGGAGAAGCACACCATCGAGGTGGTCATCGACCGCCTCACGGTGAAGGACTCCGCCAAGCGCCGTCTCACCGACTCCGTGGAGACCGCCCTCGGCCTGTCCGGCGGCATGGTCGTGCTCGACTTCGTCGACCTCCCCGAGGACGACCCCGAGCGCGAGCGCATGTTCTCGGAGCACCTGTACTGCACGTACGACGACCTGTCCTTCGAGGAGCTGGAGCCCCGCTCCTTCTCCTTCAACTCGCCCTTCGGCGCCTGCCCCGAGTGCACCGGCATCGGCACGCGCATGGAGGTCGACCCCGAGCTGATCGTCCCGGACGAGGACAAGTCCCTCGACGAGGGCGCCATCCACCCCTGGTCGCACGGACACACCAAGGACTACTTCGGCCGCCTGATCGGCGCCCTCGCGGACGCCCTCGGGTTCCGGACGGACATCCCCTTCGCGGGACTGCCGCAGCGCGCCAAGAAGGCCCTGCTGTACGGCCACAAGACGCAGATCGAGGTCCGCTACCGCAACCGGTACGGCCGCGAGCGGGTCTACACGACCCCCTTCGAAGGGGCCGTCCCCTTCGTCAAGCGCCGGCACAGCGAGTCCGAGAGCGACGCCAGCCGGGAGCGCTTCGAGGGCTATATGCGCGAGGTGCCGTGTCCCACCTGTGAGGGCACCCGTCTGAAGCCGCTCGTCCTGGCGGTCACCGTCATGGGCAAGTCGATCGCCGAGGTCTCCGGCATGTCCATCAGCGACTGCGCGGACTTCCTGGGCGAGCTGAAGCTCAGCGCCCGCGACAAGAAGATCGCCGAGCGGGTCCTGAAGGAGGTCAACGAGCGGCTGAAGTTCCTGGTCGACGTCGGCCTGGACTACCTCTCGCTGAACCGCGCGGCCGGCACCCTCTCCGGCGGCGAGGCCCAGCGCATCCGCCTGGCCACCCAGATCGGCTCCGGACTCGTCGGTGTCCTGTACGTCCTCGACGAGCCGTCCATCGGCCTGCACCAGCGCGACAACCACCGGCTGATCGAGACCCTGGTCCGGCTGCGCGACATGGGCAACACGCTCATCGTCGTCGAGCACGACGAGGACACCATCAAGGTCGCCGACTGGATCGTCGACATCGGCCCCGGCGCGGGCGAGCACGGCGGCAAGGTCGTGCACAGCGGCTCCCTGAAGGAGCTGCTCGCCAACTCCGAGTCCGAGACGGGCCAGTACCTGTCGGGCAAGAAGGCCATCCCGCTGCCCGACATCAGGCGCCCGCTCGACCCGTCCCGGCAGCTCACGGTGCACGGGGCCCGCGAGAACAACCTCCAGGACATCGACGTGTCCTTCCCGCTGGGCGTGTTCACCGCGGTCACCGGCGTCTCGGGCTCCGGCAAGTCGACCCTGGTCAACGACATCCTGTACACCCACCTGGCGCGCGAGCTCAACGGTGCGAGGAGTGTCCCGGGCCGGCACACGCGCGTGGACGGCGACGACCTCGTCGACAAGGTCGTGCACGTCGACCAGTCGCCCATCGGCCGCACCCCGCGATCGAACCCGGCGACGTACACCGGCGTCTTCGACCACGTCCGCAAGCTGTTCGCCGAGACCACCGAGGCGAAGGTCCGCGGCTACATGCCCGGCCGCTTCTCCTTCAACGTCAAGGGCGGCCGCTGCGAGAACTGCGCGGGCGACGGCACCATCAAGATCGAGATGAACTTCCTCCCGGACGTCTACGTCCCGTGCGAGGTCTGCCACGGCGCCCGCTACAACCGGGAGACCCTGGAGGTCCACTACAAGGGCAAGTCCATCGCCGACGTCCTGAACATGCCGATCGAGGAGGCGACGGAGTTCTTCGACGCCGTCCCCGCGATCGCCCGCCACCTCAACACCCTCAAGGACGTCGGTCTCGGCTACGTCCGGCTCGGCCAGGCCGCGACCACCCTGTCCGGCGGCGAGGCCCAGCGTGTGAAGCTCGCCAGCGAGCTCCAGAAGCGGTCCACCGGCCGTACGGTCTACGTCCTGGACGAGCCGACCACCGGCCTGCACTTCGAGGACATCAGCAAGCTGCTGAAGGTCCTGTCAGGGCTGGTCGACAAGGGCAACACCGTCATCGTCATCGAGCACAACCTCGATGTGATCAAGACGGCCGACTGGGTCGTCGACATGGGCCCCGAGGGCGGCGCGGGCGGCGGCCTCGTCGTCGCCGAGGGCACCCCGGAGGAGGTGGCCGGAGTCCCGGCCAGCCACACCGGCAAGTTCCTCAGGGAGATCCTCGGCGCCGACCGGATCAGCGACGGGACCTCGGTGAAGGCTCCGCGCAAGGCACCGGCCAGGAAGACGGCCGCGGCGAAGAAGACGGTCGCCGCCAGGTCGACGGCGCAGAAGACGGCGACGGCCCGGACGACGGCGACCAAGAAGGCCGCCGCAGCCACCAAGAAGGCCGCCGCAGCGCCCACGAAGGCCACGCCCGCCAAGAAGACGACCCGGGCCCGCAAGGCCTGAGTCATCAGTCGGCGAGACCGGAAGACGCGTCCGGAGCAGACGCGGAAGAGCGGTGCCCCGCAGGGAGTTCCCTGCGGGGCACCGCTCGTTCAACGGCCCCTACAGCTCGCCCAGTTCGGACGCGTACGGCGGCTGCGCCCCCGCTCGTGAGCAGGTGATCGCCGCCGCGCGTGCCGCGAACCGGAGCAGCCGGGTCCAGTCCTCGACGCCCAGGGCGGCGAGCGCTTCCGGGGACAGGGCGTCGAGGGCGGCCAGGCCGTGCAGCAGGGCCGCGTTCACCGTGTCGCCCGCGCCGATCGTGTCCACGACGTCGACCTTCTCGCCCGGCACCGGAAGTACCGCCCCGTCCCGGGTGAACACGGTCAGCCCGTCACCGCCCTGGGTGACCACGACGGCGGAGGGCCCCGCGGCCAGCCACTCGCGCGGGGTGCCGCCCAGCCACAGCGCGTCCTCCTCGGAGAGCTTGAGCAGCGACACCGACGGCAGCCAGCTCTTGAAGCGGGCCCGGTAGGCGTCCGCGTCGGGGATCAGCCCGGCGCGGATGTTCGGGTCGAGCGCGGTGAACACCCCTCGCGCGGCCGCGGTCCGCAGCAGCTCCTCGTAGGCGCTCGCCCCCGGTTCCAGGACGAGCGAGCAGGTGCCGAAGGACACCGCGCGCGTGCCGGCGGGAAGCTCGGCGGGGGTGGCGAACAAGCGGTCGGCGGTGCCGTCGACGTAGAAGGAGTAGGCGGCCGAGCCGTTGGTGCCGATCGTGGCGACGGCGAGCGTGGTGGGTTCCGCACCGCGCTGCACGGCGGACACGTCCACCCCCGCCTCCCGGAGCCCGTCGAGCAGGGCCTCACCGAAGGCGTCGAGCGAGGTGCGGGAGCAGAAGGCGGTGGGGGAGCCGAGCCGGCCGAGGGCCACGGCGGTGTTGTAGGGGCCGCCGCCGAGCGCCGGCTTGAGACCCGCCAGGGCACCCCTGCCCTGCGGTACCAGATCGATCAGGGCCTCACCGGCGACGACGATCACGAATCGGTTCCTTTCTCGAACTGCGAGGGCTGCGAAGAGGGCTGCCAGGGCTGTACGGAGCGCGCCGACCGCTCCCCGGCGTCGGAGCACCCGCACGACGTGCGATGCACGAAGGTGCAGTCCAGGCGCACGGTCCGCGCGGGTCGGTCCGGTGCGTCGAGGCGTTCCAGGAGCACCCGGACCGCCTGCGCGCCGATCTCCCTGCTGGGCTGGGCGATCGCGGTGAGCCGGGGCGAGAACAGGTCGGCCCAGGCGAAGTCGTCGAAACAGCACAGGGCGAGGTCGTCCGGTACCGAAAGGCCGTGCTCACGCAGGGCGCGCAGGGTGCCGATGGTCATCGCGTTGTTGGCGGTGACGAGGGCGGTGGGCGGGGAGGCCAGGGAGAGCAGGGCGGCGGTGGCGCGCTCGGCTCCGGCGGACGCGGAGTCGCCGTGGACGACGAGGTGATCGTCGTAGGGGAGACCGGCGGCCGTCAGGCCGTGTCGGTATCCGGCGATCCGCTCGGTGGTGGTGCTGAGTCCGGGCAGGCCGGCCACCAGGCCGATGCGCCGGTGACCGAGTCCGGCGAGGTGGGTGACCAGCCGGGCCGTCGGCCCGGTGTTCTCGGCGCAGACCTGGTCGAAGGGTTGCGGGCCGTCCCCGGGGAAGGCGACCAGCCGGTCGAGGAACACCGTCGGCACCTGGTGGCGCCCGAGGTAGGACACGAGTTCGCGCGGGTCCGCGGAGGGCGCGACGATCATGCCGTCCACGCGTCTCTCGTGCAGCAGCTGGACGACCTTGCGCTCGTGGTCGGGATCGTCGTGCGGATCGGCGATGAGCAGGCTGTAGCCGTGTTCCAGCGCGCCCGCCTCGACGCCCTGGAGGATCTCCGTGAAGTACGGGTTGCTGATCGCCGACACCGCGAGCCCGATGGAGCGGGTTCGGGAGGTCACCAGGGAGCGGGCCAGGGTGTTGGGGGTGTAGCCGAGCTCGTCGACGGCGTCCAGTACGGCCTGGCGGGTGTGGGGCAGGACCGGCCGGGTGCCGTTGAGGACGTGCGAGACGGTCGCCACGGACACCCCCGCGCTGCGGGCCACGTCGGCCATGGTCGGCATCGAGTCCCCTCCCGGACAGGCGACCTCCCGGAAGGCGGTCCCACGGCCGGAAGGTATCCCATCCAGCAGTGCGCGTAAACGCTTGCGCAAACGTTTACGTGCCGTAGGCGACCTGACACCTCACCCGCTCACTCCCACTCCCACCCGATCCCCACCATCCCCGACCGCACCCGCGGCTCGACCAGGTGCACCGAGTGGTGGTGGCCGGTGAGGGACAGTTCCTGGCGGCCGCTGCGGGGTGCCGCGGGGGAGTGCTGGGCGAAGCGGTGGCAGCGCAGCGGCAGGGCGTTCGCGTCGAAGCGGACCTGGAGCGCGTACTGCCCGCCGGGCGAGCCGAAGCCGCGGACGTACTCGCGGGACACCCCTGCCGTGCCGTCCTCGACGCGGTAGCGGAACAGGAAGGTGTCTCCCGCCCGCAGCCGGGCGTCGAGGAGCAGCTCGGCCACGAGCACCCCGGTGTCGTGGTGCGAACGGACGCGTCCCGTACGGCAGTTCTCCAGGGCGTGCACGGTCATGAGCTCCGGCACGCACCCGGGGTCGCCGTGGTGGACGGCGATGAAGCGGTCGACGCCCTCGCGGTGGGCGCGCACGATGTGGTGCGACTCGCGGCCGCGCAGCTCGCGCCGCGCGCCGATGTCGATGCGCTCGTGGTGGCCGAGGGTGTGCAGCCCGCCGTCGGGCGGCGAATCCAGCTCGTCCAGCAGTTGTCCGAGGACGTCCGAGGCCGCGAGGAGGGAGCGGTACGAGCGGGCCGCGGACCGCTCGGCGGTCGACCGGTCGTCGTCCTCGGCGAGCAGCCGGATCAGCGACTCCTCCGGCAGCTGGAGGATCTCCTCCAGCGCCCGTACGGCCCGCAGCGACTCGGGACGCTGGGGGCGCCGGGCGCCCTGCTGCCAGTAACTCAGGCTGGTGACGCCGACCTTGACCCCGTAGCGCGACAGATGGTGCTGGACGCGCTGGAGCGGCAGGCCCCGCGCGGCGATCGCCGCGCGCAGCGCGACATGGAAGGGGCCGCCCCGCAGGGCCGAGTCCAGTTCCGCGTCGGCGACGCTCACGTCGTCCGCGTGCTGTGTGGCGTGCGGCATGCAGGCCCTTTCTGTACATTCCGGGCGGCTGGTCAGGCCGATCGAGAGGGTGCCTCGGGGCCGTCCGTGGCAGTGCCGGGGGAGGCTTCACATCCGTACGCCGTCGTTCCCGGCCCCGAGTTCCCCCGCATTGAAGCGTGTTGACCAAGTCCCGACAACACCTGTCGCCGAACGGCAATGCGGTACCGGCCGGTCGGCGACCCGCCCGCTCAGGTGGCGGGAGCCTCCCCGTGACCGTTCAGCAGCTCCCTGATCGCCTGTGCCGACAGCGCCGACTTTGGCAGGAACCCGCGCGCCGGGCTGCTCGCGATCAGCCGCTCTCGCCGTCGAGGTCGAGACCGACCAGGACGACGTCCGGGGCCAGCTCCGTGGCCTTCGCGAGAGCCTCGCCCCCCGACATCGCGACGCCGGCGACCGGTATTCCGTCGCGTTCCAGCAGACTTCGCGCGGCCTGAAGGAACCGGATGCTGTCATCGACGAGAAGACAGCGCATGGACATGCGGACAGGGTCCCAACCAGCAGGGGATCGCGCTTTCCGGCCACCGGGAAAGAGTCGGGGCGGATTTCTTCCCCGCACTTGGAATGTGCTCAAGTCCCGTGCGAAGCCGCTGGCGGTCCTGACGTTCCTGGAGGCGCGGTGAGCGGTGACCCGGTCGTGAGGCCGGCGGGGCGGAGACTAGGTGGCATGAGAAGGTCGGCCGCATGGCGGCGACCTGGCGTCTCGACGACGGCGCCCGCTCTTTGACGGCCGCGGACGCGCTCGACCTGATCCGGGCCCGGCTCGCGGCCGGACGTCTGGAGAACTGGTTGCTCAGCTCCGAGGGGCGCGCGCTCGCGCTCGTGAGCAACACCGAGCGCGCGATGGTGTGCCTGCTCGACGACGAGGACGACCCGGGGCGGCACGCCGTCGACCCCGGCGCCCGGGGGAGCAGCGGCGGCTACCTGGTCGCGAACGGGCAGCGGGACGAGTACCCCGACGAGGACACCGTGCCGCTCGCCGACGCCCTGCGCATCGTCGCCGGTGTGGTGGGGATCGGCGTCCGCCCGCGGGCATCCCCTGGCGCGTCGACCGCTGAGCCGGTGGCCGGGGTCGTCCACAGGCTCACCGGACTGTCAGCACTCGCCAGTAGGGTGTGAGACATGGCCGACCCCTCCAGCTACCGCCCCAAACCAGGGGAGATCCCCGACACTCCCGGGGTGTACAGGTTCCGCGACGAGCACCGCCGGGTGATCTACGTCGGAAAGGCGAAGAGCCTGCGTCAGCGCCTGGCGAACTACTTCCAGGACCTGGCGAGCCTGCACCCCCGCACCCGCACGATGGTGACCACGGCCGCGTCCGTGGAGTGGACGGTGGTGTCCACGGAGGTCGAGGCCCTGCAGATGGAGTACTCCTGGATCAAGGAGTTCGACCCACGGTTCAACGTCAAGTACCGCGACGACAAGAGCTACCCGTACCTCGCGGTGACGATGAACGAGGAGTTCCCGCGCGTGCAGGTGATGCGCGGCCACAAACGCAAGGGCGTGCGGTACTTCGGGCCGTACGGGCACGCGTGGGCGATCCGCGACACCGTCGACCTCCTGCTGCGCGTCTTCCCCGTCCGCACCTGCTCCGCCGGCGTCTTCAAGAACGCCACCCGCACCGGCCGCCCCTGCCTCCTCGGCTACATCGGCAAGTGCTCGGCCCCCTGTGTCGACCGCGTCTCCGCCGACGAACACCGCGATCTGGCCGAGGACTTCTGCGACTTCATGGCGGGCCGCACCGGCACCTACATCCGCCGCCTGGAGCAGCAGATGGCGGACGCGGCCGAGGAGATGGAGTACGAGCGCGCGGCCCGCCTGCGCGACGACATCGGGGCCCTGAAGAAGGCCATGGAGAAGAGCGCCGTCGTGCTCGCCGACGCGACCGACGCCGACCTGATCGCGGTCGCCGAGGACGAGCTGGAGGCCGCCGTCCAGATCTTCCACGTCCGCGGCGGACGGGTGCGCGGCCAGCGCGGCTGGGTCACCGACAAGGTCGAGGAGATCACCACCGGCGCCCTCGTCGAGCACGCCCTCCAGCAGCTCTACGGCGAGGAGAAGGGCGACTCGGTCCCCAAGGAGGTCCTCGTCCCGGCCCTGCCCGAGCCGGTCGAGCCGGTCCAGGAGTGGCTCGCCGAGCGTCGCGGTTCGGGCGTCTCCCTGCGCATCCCGCAGCGCGGCGACAAGAAGGCCCTGATGGAGACCGTGCAGCGCAACGCGCAACAGGCGCTCGTCCTTCACAAGACCAAGCGCGCCTCCGACCTCACCACGCGCTCGCGTGCCCTGGAGGAGATCGCCGAGGCCCTCGACCTGGACGGCGCCCCCCTGCGGATCGAGTGCTACGACATCTCCCATCTCCAGGGCGACGACGTGGTCGCGTCCATGGTCGTCTTCGAGGACGGCCTCCAGCGCAAGAGCGAGTACCGCCGCTTCCAGATCAAGGGCTTCGCCGGGCAGGACGACGTCCGGTCCATGCACGAGGTCGTCTCCCGCCGGTTCAGGCGCTACCTGGCCGAGAAGGAGAAGACCGGCGAGTGGGTGGACGACGCCTCCCAGACCGACCTCAAGGACGCCTCCGGCAACGACGTCCCGGGCCTCTCCGGGCCCGGCCCCCGGGGCGCCGGGGAGAACGGTCTCAAGGACGACGACGGCCGCCCCAGGAAGTTCGCCTACCCGCCCCAGCTCGTCGTCGTCGACGGCGGACAGCCCCAGGTCGCCGCCGCCAAGAGGGCCCTGGACGAGCTCGGCATCGACGACATCGCTGTCTGCGGCCTCGCCAAGCGCCTGGAGGAGGTCTGGCTGCCGCAGGAGGACGACCCGGTCGTGCTGCCCCGCACCAGTGAAGGCCTGTACCTTCTCCAGCGGGTCCGTGACGAGGCCCACCGCTTCGCGATCACCTACCAGCGCACCAAGCGGAGCCAGCGCTTCCGGTCGAGCCCCCTCGACGACGTCCCCGGCCTCGGGGACACGCGCAAGCAGGCCCTGCTGAAACATTTCGGGTCCTTGAAGAAACTACGATCCGCCACCATCGACCAGATCTGCGAGGTCCCCGGTATAGGCCGCAAGACGGCCGAGACGATCGCCGTGGCCCTCGCCCAGGCGGCCCCGGCCGCGCCCGCCGTGAACACGGCGACTGGAGAGATCATGGATGAGGAGGAACCCGGCACCACGGGTTCCGGTGGGGACCCCGTGACGGCGGGTGCCCAGGACGAACGACGGGGGCAGGAGACATGAATGTGAACGAGCACCAAGAACCACAGGACCAGGGCGCAGACGACGCACAGGTGAACACGGGCCCGGCCCTCGACGCGGGCGGAGTCCCGGAGGCGGCCATCCCCGAGCTGGTCATCATCTCCGGCATGTCCGGCGCCGGCCGCTCCACCGCCGCGAAGTGCCTGGAGGACCTCGGCTGGTTCGTCGTCGACAACCTGCCACCCGCGCTGATCCCCACCATGGTGGAGCTCGGCGCCCGCTCCCAGGGCAATGTCGCCCGGATCGCGGTGGTCGTCGACGTCCGCGGCCGGCGCTTCTTCGACAACCTCCGCGAGTCCCTCGCCGACCTGGCGGCCAAGCACGTCACCCGGCGGATCGTCTTCCTGGAGTCCTCCGACGACGCCCTGGTGCGCCGCTTCGAGTCCGTGCGCCGCCCGCACCCCCTTCAGGGCGACGGCCGCATCGTCGACGGCATCGACGCCGAGCGCGAGCTCCTGCGCGAGCTGCGCGGCGACGCCGACCTGGTCATCGACACCTCCAGCCTCAACGTCCACGAGCTGCGCGCCAAGATGGACGCCCAGTTCGCCGGCGAGGAGGAGCCCGAGCTCAGGGCCACCGTCATGTCCTTCGGCTTCAAGTACGGCCTGCCGGTCGACGCCGACCTGGTCGCGGACATGCGCTTCCTGCCCAACCCGCACTGGGTCCCGGAGCTGCGCCCCTTCACCGGCCTCAACGAGGAGGTGTCGGCGTACATCTTCAACCAGCCCGGTGCCAAGGAGTTCCTCGACCGCTACGCCGAGCTGCTGCGCCTCGTCGCGGCCGGCTACCGCCGCGAGGGCAAGCGGTACGTGACCATCGCCATCGGCTGCACCGGCGGCAAGCACCGCTCGGTGGCCACGTCGGAGAAGCTCGCCGCGCGCCTCGCGGCCGAGGGTGTGGAGACGGTGGTCGTACACCGGGACATGGGACGGGAATGACAGGACGTTCTACCCGGCTGAGCAGGCTGCGCCGGGCGGTGCCCGAGGGGCGCGTGAGCCGTCCCGTCGAGGCCCGCGGCGCCAAACCGCGCAGCCGCGGTGCCCAGCCCAAGGTGGTCGCGCTCGGCGGCGGCATGGGCCTGTCCGCCTCGCTCGCCGCCCTGCGCCGGATCACCGGCGACCTCACCGCCGTCGTCACCGTGGCCGACGACGGCGGCTCCAGCGGGCGCCTGCGCGACGAACTCGGCGTGCTGCCGCCCGGCGACCTGCGCAAGGCGCTGGCCGCGCTGTGCGGCGACGACGACTGGGGCCAGACCTGGGCCCGGGTCATCCAGCACCGCTTCCAGTCCAAGGGCGACCTGCACGAACACGCGGTCGGCAACCTGCTGATCGTCGCCCTGTGGGAGCAGCTCGGTGACCATGTCCAGGCCCTCGACCTGGTCGGCAGACTCCTCGGCGCACACGGGCGTGTGCTGCCCATGTCCGCCGTACCCCTGGAGCTCCAGGCCCTGGTCAAGGGGCACGACCCGGAGCGGCCCGAGGACGTGGACACCGTACGGGGGCAGGCGACCGTGGCCCTGACCCCGGGCGAGGTGCAGTCCGTGCACGTGGTGCCGCACGACCCGCCGGCGGTTCCCGAGGCGGTGGAGGCCGTGCGGGACGCGGACTGGGTGGTCCTCGGCCCGGGCTCGTGGTTCTCCTCGGTCATCCCGCACCTTCTGGTGCCCGAACTCCTGGACGCGCTCACCCAGACCAAGGCGCGCCGGGTACTCTCCCTGAACCTCGCACCGCAGCCGGGAGAAACCGATGGCTTCTCCCCGCAGCGTCATTTGGAGGTTTTGGGACGACACGCCCCTAAACTCGCCCTGGACGTGGTGCTGGCCGACCAGGCCGCCGTGCCCGACCGCGACTCCCTGACCGATGCCGCCAAGCGGTTCGGCGCCGCGGTCGAGCTGGCGCCGGTGGCCCGGCCCGACGGGACCCCGAGGCACGACCCGGAGCTGTTGGCCGCCGCGTACGACCGTATTTTTCGGATGCATGGAAGGATCGGCCCATGGCGATGACGGCAGCGGTGAAGGACGAGATCTCCCGACTCCCCGTCACCCGGACCTGCTGCAGGAAGGCGGAGGTCTCCGCCATTCTGCGGTTCGCCGGCGGCCTCCACCTGGTGAGCGGGCGCATTGTGATCGAGGCGGAGCTGGACACCGCGATGGCGGCCCGCAGACTCAAGCGGGACATCCTGGAGATCTTCGGCCACACCTCCGAACTGATCGTGATGGCACCGGGCGGACTGCGCCGCGGTTCGCGTTACGTCGTCCGGGTCGTCGCCGGCGGTGACCAGCTGGCCCGGCAGACCGGCCTGGTCGACGGCCGGGGCCGCCCGATCCGGGGCCTGCCCCCGCAGGTCGTCTCCGGCGCCACCTGTGACGCCGAGGCCGCCTGGCGCGGGGCCTTCCTGGCGCACGGCTCGCTCACCGAGCCCGGCCGCTCCTCCTCCCTGGAGGTGACCTGCCCCGGCCCGGAGGCCGCGCTCGCGCTGGTCGGCGCCGCCCGCCGGCTCTCGATCGCCGCCAAGGCCCGGGAGGTCCGCGGCGTGGACCGGGTGGTCGTGCGCGACGGCGACGCGATCGGCGCCCTGCTCACCCGGCTGGGCGCCCACGAGTCGGTGCTCGCCTGGGAGGAGCGCCGGATGCGCCGCGAGGTGCGGGCCACGGCCAACCGGCTCGCCAACTTCGACGACGCCAACCTCCGCCGCTCCGCGCGCGCGGCCGTCGCCGCCGGGGCCCGGGTCCAGCGGGCCCTGGAGATCCTCGCCGACGACGTGCCCGAGCACCTCGCCGCCGCCGGGCGGCTGCGCATGGACCACAAGCAGGCCTCCCTGGAGGAACTCGGCGCGCTCGCCGACCCGCCGCTGACCAAGGACGCCGTCGCCGGCCGTATCCGCCGCCTGCTGGCCATGGCCGACAAGCGCGCCGCCGACCTCGGCATCCCCGGCACGGAGTCCGGCATCACCGAGGAGATGGCCGACAACCTGGTCGGCTGACCTTCCCTCACCACGCCGGTGCCGACGCCCACTTGGGCCGTCGGCACCGGCGTTTGCGTATCCGTGAGGCACCCTTGACTCGATCATGAACTGTCATGAGCCTGGCATCTGTTCGCTGCTGTGGCGGACCACCGCAAGGGGGGCTCATGAGACGAAGAGCGAGACCGATCCTCGCTGTTGGCGCACTCCTGCTCGGCGGCGCGGGCATCGCACCCGTCGCCCATGCCGCGCAGAGCGCAGGTTCTCCTGATCCGAACGAAGTCAAGGTCTTCCGCGCCGAGGTCACCAGCCGGCAGGTACCCCTGCTGCTGGCGGCCGGGCAGGACGGCCACGAACTGAGCGAGCAGGTGCCCGCGAAGGGCACCGCGACCGTCGAGGTCTACCTCACCGACCAGGAGGCTCACAAGCTCGAGGCGCAGGGCGTCGAGCTCACCGAGCACACCCTGACCGCCAAGGCCGAGGCCCGCGTGGACAAGGCCGCCGAGGGCGTGTTCCGGCCGTACAGCGGAAGCGGCGGCCTCCAGGAGGAGATCCTCGCGACCGCCCGGGCCAACCCCGGCCTCACCAAGGTCGTCTCCATCGGCAAGACCGTGAACGGCAAGGACATCCTCGCGCTCAAACTGACCAAGAACGCGAAGAAGTCCAAGGACGGCGCCAAACCCGCCGTCCTCTACATGTCCAACCAGCACGCGCGCGAGTGGATCACGCCGGAGATGACCCGCCGGCTGCTCCACCACTACATCGACCACTACAAGAGCGACAAGCGCGTCAAGGAGATCGTCGACTCCACCGAGCTGTGGTTCGTCCTGTCGGCCAACCCCGACGGCTACGACTACACCTTCCAGAACGACGACAACCGCCTGTGGCGCAAGAACCTGCGCGACAACAACGGCGACGGCACCATCGGCGTCGGCGACGGCGTCGACCTCAACCGCAACTTCTCCTACAAGTGGGGCTACGACAACGAGGGTTCGTCCCCCAACCCCACCAGCGAGACCTACCGCGGCACGAGCCCCTCCTCCGAGCCCGAGACCAAGGCCCTGGACGCCTTCGAGAAGCGGATCGGCTTCACGTACGGCATCAACTACCACTCCGCCGCCGAACTCCTCCTCTACGGCGTCGGCTGGCAGGTGGCCACCGACACGCCCGACGACGTCATGTACAAGGCGCTCGCCGGCACCCCGGACAACTCGGCGATCCCCGGCTACCGTCCGCAGGTCTCCTCGGAGCTGTACACCACCAACGGCGAGGCGGACGGCCACGCGTCGAACGTCAACGGCCTGGCGATGTTCACCCCCGAGATGTCGACCTGCCAGACCGCCTCGGACCTCGACCCGAACGACCAGTGGAACGCCGCCGACTGCCAGTCGGTCTTCAATTTCCCCGACGACGAGAAGCTGATCCAGCAGGAGTTCGCGAAGAACCTCCCCTTCGCACTCTCCGTCGCCGAGTCCGCGGCGAGGCCCGACCAGCCGAAGTCCTCGCTCGGCCTCAAGGCCGCCGACTTCACCCCGAAGCCGTTCACCACGTCCTACGCGCGCGGCGCGGACCAGGAGGTCTCCGTCGTCGTACGCAAGGCGGTGCGCGACAAGGAGCTCAAGTACCGCGTCAACGGCGGCCGTACGCACGACCGGGATCTCAGGGCCTGGAAGGGCGGCGAGACCTACGGTGGTGACGACAACCTCTACTTCGACGAGTACCGGGCGAAGGTCGAGGACGCCGACCCGGGCGACAAGGTCGAGGTCTGGTTCACCGGCCGGGCGAAGAGCGGAAAGCCCACCTCCAGCGCGCACTTCACGTACACCGTGGCTGAACGGCCGCGTGCGGACGTGCTCGTGGTCGCCGAGGAGGGCGCGACCGCCACACAGGCGCAGACGTACGTGGACGCGCTGAAGGCGGCCGGCCGGAAGGCGATCGTCTGGAACGTCGCCACCCAGGGCGCGCCCGACGCGCTCGGTGTGCTGGACCACTTCAGGTCGGTCGTCCACTACACGGGCGCGACCGTCCCGGGCAATCCCACCCAGCTCCAGCTGCGCGCCTTCCTGAACGAGGGCGGCAAGCTGATCGAGGCGGGCGAGCGGGCCGGCGGCAGCGTCGACCTGGGCGACGGCACCCTGTCGAACGACTTCAGCCAGTACTACCTGGGCGCCTACACCCGTACGACCCTGCCGGGCGCCACCGCCTTCCAGGGCTCCGGCAAGCTCGCCGGAGCCGGCGCGAGCCTGGTCGCCGCCCCCGGCAACCCGCTGGACGCGGCCGGCTCCTTCAGCGTCACCTCGGACAACCTGCCTGCGGCGACCTTCCCGCAGTTCGCGAGCGCGGGAGCCGGCGCGTACCCCGGCACACCCAACCCGTACGGGCCGTACGAGGGCGCCTCCATGGCGGCCGTCACGCACAGCGACTACGCCTGGAACCGCCTCACCCGCACCATCGACCTCACCCAGGTCACCGCCGCGCAGGCACCCACCCTGCGCACCCGGCTGCTGTGGGACACCGAGGAGGGCTACGACCACGCCGTCCTGGAGGCGCACACCGCAGGCGCCGAGGACTGGACCACGCTCCCGGAGAAGGGCGGCGCCACCACGAACGCCGTGCCCGCCGAGTGCGGGGCCGGGTTCTTCATCGCGGCCCACCCCGCGCTCAAGCGGTATCTGACCCAGAGCGCCGCCGGCTGCACGGCCTCCGGCACCAGCGGCCAGTGGAACAGCCTCACCGGATCGTCGGCCGGCTGGCAGGACGTCTCCTTCGACCTGTCCGCGTACGCCGGCAAGAAGGTCGAGGTCTCCCTCAGCTACATCACCGACCCGGGCTCCGGCGGTCGCGGTGTCCTCGCCGACAACGCGTCCGTGGTCATCGGAGGCCAGGCCGTCGAAACCGAGGGCTTCGAGACCTCGCTCGGCGCGTGGAGCGTGCCCGGTCCGCCTGCGGGCAGCCCCGCGGTCGTCAAGGACTGGGGGCGCGCCGGAGAGCTGTTCAAGACGTACGGCGCGGTCACCACGGACGACACCGTGCTGCTGGGCTTCGGCCTGGAGCACGTCACCGCGGCGGCCGACCGTACGGCCCTCGTCCGCAAGGCACTCGCGGCCATCGGCGGGTGAACCGGGCCTGACTTCATGTAGTCATTTCGGGTGACCGGAGCTTTCGGTCCAGGGCGGTCCGTACCCCTACTGGCGGGTACGGACCGCCCTGCCGTGTATGGGGCATCTCGATGTCACTCCGCGAGCCTCAGGGGGGTAGGGTCGGGGGTGGTCGGGGACATCCCATACAGCTCGCCGGTCTCACAACCGGCGTACCAACGAGGAGATCGGTTCGTGACGATCCGCGTAGGCATCAACGGCTTTGGCCGCATCGGTCGTAACTACTTCCGCGCGCTGCTGGAGCAGGGTGCTGACATCGAGATCGTGGCTGTCAACGACCTGGGTGACACCGCGACCACCGCTCACCTGCTCAAGTACGACACCATCCTGGGCCGCCTCAAGGCCGAGGTGTCGCACACCGCCGACACGATCACCGTCGACGGTCACACCATCAAGGTGCTGTCCGAGCGCAACCCGGCCGACATCCCGTGGGGTGAGCTGGGCGTCGACATCGTCATCGAGTCGACCGGCATCTTCACGAAGAAGGCCGACGCCGAGAAGCACATCGCCGGCGGCGCGAAGAAGGTCCTCATCTCGGCTCCGGCCAAGGACGAGGACATCACCATCGTGATGGGCGTCAACCAGGACAAGTACGACGCGGCCAACCACCACGTCATCTCCAACGCCTCCTGCACCACCAACTGTGTGGCGCCGATGGCCAAGGTCCTCGACGAGAACTTCGGCATCGTCAAGGGCCTGATGACGACGGTCCACGCGTACACGAACGACCAGCGGATCCTGGACTTCCCGCACTCGGACCTGCGCCGCGCCCGCGCCGCCGCCGAGAACATCATCCCGACCACGACCGGTGCCGCGAAGGCCACCGCGCTGGTGCTCCCGCAGCTCAAGGGCAAGCTCGACGGCATCGCGATGCGCGTCCCGGTGCCGACCGGCTCGGCCACCGACCTGGTCGTGACGCTGCAGCGTGAGGTCACCAAGGACGAGGTCAACGCCGCGTTCAAGAAGGCCTCCGACGACGGCGACCTCAAGGGCTTCCTGACCTACACCGAGGACCCGATCGTCTCCTCGGACATCGTCGGCGACCCGTCGTCCTGCACCTTCGACTCCTCCCTGACCATGGTCCAGGAGGGCAACACGGTGAAGATCCTCGGCTGGTACGACAACGAGTGGGGCTACTCCAACCGCCTCGTCGACCTCACGGTCTTCGTCGGCAACCAGCTCTGATCCACAGAGCAGGCACCTTGTCATGAGAGCAGGGCCCGGGCGGCGCAGGGACGCGCCGTCCGGGCCCTGACTCACGTGCAGATCAGCTCTCGTACGATCAGAGCACCCTCACCAGGAGTTCCCTCATGAAGACGATCGACGAACTTCTCGCCGAAGGCGTGGACGGCAAGCGGGTCTTCGTCCGCGCCGACCTCAACGTGCCGCTCGCCGACGGCCGCATCACCGACGACGGCCGCATCCGCGCCGTCCTGCCCACCGTCAAGGCCCTCGCGGACGCGGGCGCCAAGGTGGTCGTGGCCTCGCACCTGGGCCGCCCCAAGGGCGCCCCGGACCCGGTCTTCTCCCTGCTTCCGGCCGCCGAGCGGCTCGGCGAACTGCTGGGCGCGTCCGTGGCGTTCGCCCAGGACACCGTCGGTCCCGCCGCCCACGACGCGGTGAACGGCCTGCAGCCCGGCCAGGTCGCGGTCATCGAGAACCTGCGCTTCAACGCCGGTGAGACCTCCAAGGACGACACCGAGCGCGGCGAGTTCGCGGACCAGCTCGCCGCCCTGGCCGACGTCTACGTCGGCGACGGCTTCGGCGCGGTGCACCGCAAGCACGCCTCCGTTTTCGACCTCCCGGCCCGGCTGCCGCACTACGCCGGCTACCTCATCGCCACCGAGGTCGGCGTCCTGAAGAAGCTCACCGACGACGTCCAGCGGCCCTACGTGGTCGTGCTCGGCGGCGCCAAGGTCTCCGACAAGCTCGCCGTGATCGACCAGCTGCTCGGCAAGGCCGACCGCATCCTCATCGGCGGCGGCATGGCCTTCACCTTCCTCAAGGCCAAGGGCCACGAGGTCGGCGCCTCCCTCCTCCAGGAGGACCAGATCCCGGCGGTCCTGGAGTACATCGAGCGCGCCGAGAAGACCGGCGTCGAGCTGGTCCTGCCGGTCGACGCGGTGGTCGCCCCGGCCTTCCCGGACCTGAAGACCAAGGCCCCGGCGGACTCCACCACCGTCGCCGCGGACGCCATCCCGGCCGACCGGATGGGCCTGGACATCGGCCCGGCGTCCGGCAAGCTGTACGCCTCGAAGATCACCGACGCCGCCACCGTCTTCTGGAACGGCCCGATGGGTGTCTTCGAGCACCCCGAGTTCGCCGAGGGCACCAAGGCGGTCGCCCAGGCTCTCCTCGACTCCTCGGCCTTCACGGTCGTCGGCGGTGGCGACTCCGCCGCGGCCGTGCGGATCCTGGGCTTCGACGAGAACGCGTTCGGACACATCTCGACCGGTGGCGGTGCCTCCCTCGAATACCTCGAGGGCAAGACGCTCCCCGGCCTCGCCGCACTGGAGGACTGACCCCGCATGACCACTCGCACGCCGATCATGGCGGGTAACTGGAAGATGAACCTCAACCACCTCGAGGCCATCGCGCACGTCCAGAAGCTCGCCTTCGCCCTCGCGGACAAGGACTACGAGGCCGTCGAGGTCGCCGTCCTGCCGCCCTTCACCGACCTGCGCTCCGTGCAGACCCTGGTCGACGGCGACAAGCTCAAGATCAAGTACGGCGCCCAGGACATCTCGGCCCAGGACTCCGGTGCCTACACCGGCGAGATCTCCGGCGCGATGCTGGCGAAGCTGAAGTGCACGTACGTGGCGATCGGCCACTCCGAGCGCCGCCAGTACCACGCGGAGACCGACGACATCGTCAACGCCAAGGTCAAGGCCGCCTACAAGCACGGCCTCACCCCGATCCTGTGCGTCGGCGAGGAGCTGGAGGTCCGTGAGGCGGGCAACCACGTCTCCCACACCCTCGCCCAGGTCGAGGGCGGCCTGAAGGACATCCCGGCCGAGCAGGCCGAGTCCGTCGTCATCGCCTACGAGCCGGTCTGGGCCATCGGTACCGGCAAGGTCTGCGGCGCCGAGGACGCCCAGGAGGTCTGCGCCGCGATCCGCGCCAAGATCGCCGAGCTGTACTCGCAGGAGCTGGCCGACCAGGTCCGCATCCAGTACGGCGGCTCCGTCAAGGCCGGCAACGTCGCCGAGATCATGGCGCAGGCCGACATCGACGGCGCGCTGGTCGGCGGTGCCTCACTGGACGCCGATGAGTTCGTCAAGATCGTGCGCTTCCGGGACCAGTAAGTAGGCCCTGGCGGCGATCCGTCGTACTCTTGCGGGGGCATGGCCCTGAAGGCCGTGCCCCCGTCGTTCATCCGAATCCGAGAGAGTTGGTCCAGCCGTGGTTTTGGGGTTCTCGATCGCCCTGATCGTCTTCAGCGGGCTGCTGATGCTGCTGGTGCTGATGCACAAGGGGAAGGGCGGCGGCCTCTCCGACATGTTCGGTGGCGGCATGCAGTCGTCCGTCGGTGGTTCCTCGGTCGCCGAGCGCAACCTCGACCGCATCACCGTGGTGATCGGTCTGCTGTGGTTCGCGTGCATTGTCGTGCTCGGTCTTCTCATGAAGACGAACAGCTGAGCGGCCACGCCCCACACAGCACATACATTCCGCACGTAAGGCCCCATGTTCGGTACGCGCACCTGAGCGCGGCCTATCATGGGGCTTGCGTCTGGATATGGGGGCGGTAACTCCAATCACTGGACGCGCGTTGGGCCTTACGTAGACTGAGGCGCTCGCAACGAAGCGACACGTCGACTCGCTTCGCGGCACCATCACGCAGGGAGTTACGACCGTGGCAAGTGGCAACGCGATCCGAGGTAGCCGGGTCGGGGCGGGGCCGATGGGCGAAGCCGAGCGGGGCGAGTCCGCGCCCCGTCTGCGCATCTCCTTCTGGTGCTCCAACGGGCACGAGACGCAGCCCAGCTTCGCCAGCGACGCGCAGGTCCCCGAAACCTGGGACTGCCCGCGCTGCGGCTTTCCCGCCGGACAGGACCGGGACAACCCGCCGGACCCGCCGCGCACCGAGCCGTACAAGACGCACCTCGCGTACGTACGGGAGCGGCGCAGCGACGCGGACGGCGAGGCGATCCTCGCCGAGGCGCTCGCCAAACTGCGGGGCGAGATCTAGAAGTCGAGAACCGGCCGGGTACCGAGGGTGCCTGGCCGGAGCCGTTTCACGGCTGTGGGCCCCGCGGTGCCCGAGGTCTGGTGACGCGCGGAGTGGGTGCGTGCTGCCCCGCTCACCGCGCCCCGGCCGAGGCGGCCGCCGAGCGGTGCCCGTAGCGCTCGCGTTTCCCCCTTGACGCCGATGGCCCAGGCAACCGGTTCTCCGCGCGAGCGTGTATGCGTGCTGTCCTGCGGGCAGCGCCGGATCGGCGCGCGGTGCCATGGGCGGGGCCGTGTCGGCCCCTTACGCCCCCTCCGCTCGCGGCAGGTCTTCGTGCCGGCCGTCGTCCCGCTGACACCCGTGCTCCCCGCGCACGTACCTGTGGGTGCGCCGGACGCCGACGCCGTCACGGCTCGCGCCCCGCGTTGATCAACTAGGTTGGAACAGCTGGGACAGGCACGAAAGAAGGCTGAAGTCGGACATGAACGCAGACAGCCGTACCAGGCTCAACCGGACGCCGGAATGGACCGCGCTGGCCGAGCACCGCGAGACGCTGGGCGAGGTGCAGTTGAGGGAGCTGTTCGCCGCCGATCCAGGGCGCGGTACCGGATACACCCTGCGGGTCGGTGACCTGTACGTCGACTACTCCAAACACCTGGTCACCGACGAGACGCTGCGGTTGCTGCGCGAACTCGCCGCCGCGACCGACGTGTTCGGCCTGCGGGACGCCATGTTCCGCGGCGCGAAGATCAACACGACCGAGGACCGGGCCGTGCTGCACACCGCGCTCCGCGCCCCACGCGACGCGGTGATCGAGGTCGACGGGGAGAACGTCGTCCCGGACGTGCACGCGGTGCTCGACAAGATGGGCGACTTCGCGGGACGCGTCCGCTCCGGCGAGTGGACCGGGCACACCGGCAAGCGGATCAAGAACGTCGTCAACATCGGCATCGGCGGCTCCGACCTGGGCCCCGCGATGGCGTACGAGGTGCTGCGCGGCTTCACCGACCGCGACCTCACCGTCCGCTTCGTGTCGAACGTCGACGGCGCCGACCTGCATGAGGCCACCCGCGACCTGGACGCCGCCGAGACGCTGTTCGTCATCGCCTCCAAGACCTTCACCACGATCGAGACGATCACCAACGCCACCTCGGCCCGCGAGTGGCTGCTCACCGAGCTGAAGGCCGGCCAGGAAGCCGTCGCCCGGCACTTCGTCGCCCTGTCGACCAACGCCGGGAAGGTGTCGGACTTCGGCATCGACACGGCCAACATGTTCGAGTTCTGGGACTGGGTGGGCGGCCGCTACTCCTACGACTCGGCGATCGGCCTGTCCCTGATGATCGCCATCGGCCCGGACAGGTTCCGGGAGATGCTCGACGGGTTCCATCTCGTCGACGAGCACTTCAGGACCGCGCCCGCCGAGTCCAACGTGCCTCTTCTGCTTGGCCTGTTGGGCATCTGGTACGGCAACTTCCATGACGCGCAGTCCCACGCCGTGCTGCCGTACTCCCACTACCTGTCGAAGTTCACCGCCTACCTGCAGCAGCTGGACATGGAGTCCAACGGCAAGTACGTGGGCCGGGACGGGCAGCCCGTGGAGTGGCAGACCGGGCCGGTGGTGTGGGGCACGCCCGGCACCAACGGGCAGCACGCCTACTACCAGCTCATCCACCAGGGCACGAAGCTGATCCCGGCGGACTTCATCGGCTTCGCCCGGCCGGTCGCCGAGCTCTCCGACGGACTCAAGGCCCAGCACGACCTGCTCATGGCGAACTTCTTCGCCCAGACCCAGGCCCTGGCCTTCGGCAAGACGCCGGACGAGGTGCGGGCGGAGGGAGTGGCCGAGGAACTGGTCCCGCACAAGACGTTCAAGGGCAACCACCCGACGACGACGATCCTGGCCCGCGAACTCACCCCGTCCGTCCTCGGCCAGCTCATCGCCCTCTACGAGCACAAGGTGTTCGTCCAGGGCGCGGTCTGGAACATCGACTCCTTCGACCAGTGGGGCGTCGAGCTCGGCAAGGTCCTCGCCCGGCGCGTCGAACCGGCGCTCACCGAGGGCGCCGAGGTGCCGGGCCTGGACGCGTCCACCAAGGCCCTCGTGACGACGTACCGGGAGCTGCGCGGCAGGCAGTGAACGCACCTGAACGGCCGGAGCCCGTACGGTACTTGACCGTACGGGCTCCGGAACCGATGCGGTCCGCGAACTTCGTCAGGGCGAAGCCGGCGGATACAGCGAGCGTGGCAGCTGGGAGGCCGCCGCCGAGTCCAGCAGCCACAGGGTGCGGGCCCGGCCACGGGCCCCCGCCGCCGGGGCCTGGATCTCGCCCGCGCCGGACAGGGCGATCGCCGCGGCCTGCGCCTTGTCCTCGCCGGCCGCCAGGAGCCAGACCTCGCGGGCCGCGCGGATCGCGGGCAGGGTCAACGACACCCGGGTGGGCGGAGGCTTCGGCGCGCCGTGGACACCGACGACCGTGCGCTCGGTCTCCCGTACCGCGGGGAGCTCCGGGAACAGGGACGCCACGTGGGTGTCCGGGCCGACTCCCAGCATCAGGACGTCGAAGGTCGGGACCGCGCCGTGGTTCTCGGGACCGGCCGCACGGGCCAGCTCCTCGGCGTAGGCAGCCGCCGCGGCCTCGACATCCTCCCCGTGCGGGCCGTCCGACGCGGGCATGGCGTGCACGCGCTTCGGGTCCAGCGGTACGGCGTCCAGCAGCGCCTCGCGGGCCTGCGTGTCGTTGCGCTCCGGGTCGCCCTCGGGCAGGAAGCGCTCGTCTCCCCACCACAGGTCCAGACGGCCCCAGTCGATCGCGTCCCGGGCGGGCGCCGCGGCCAGGGCGGCGAGCAGACCGTTGCCGTTGCGGCCGCCGGTGAGGACGACCGACGCCGAGCCCCGGGAGGCCTGCGCGTCCACGATCTTGGTGATCAGACGGGCCGCGGCCGCCTGGGCCATCAGCTCCTTGTCGTGGTGCACGACCAGCTGAGGGGTGCTCACTTCGCCGCCTTCCCGGACAGACCGGAGGGGACCGGCTTCAGCGATGCCGACGGCGCCGTTTCCCCCCGGGGAGCTTCCGCAGCGCCCTCGACAGGGGCTTTGACGGCGAGCTCGGTGGAGGCTGCGTCCGGCTCTGCGGAGACGGGTTCTCCTTTGGCGGCGGCTCCTTTGGCGCCGGACTCCTCGACGCCTCCCGGCTCCGGAAAGGGCGCCGACGGGTTCAGCCGTTCCACCCCGAAGCGCAGCGCGGCCGCGTACGTGTCGTCCGGGTCCAGCCTGCGCAGCTCCTCCGCGATCAGCTCGGCCGTGTCCCGGCGCTTGAGCGCCACCGCACGGTCCGGCTGCCCCTGGATGGAGAGCGTGGCCAGCGAGCCGTCCGCGCGGTCCAGGACGATCGGACCGCTGTTCGTGTGCATGCGTACCGCTGTGAGGCCGGGACCGCCGGACAGCGAGCGCTTCACCGGCACGTCCAGCCGGTCCGCCAGCCACATCGCCAGCAGCTCGCAGCTCGGGTTGAACTCCTCGCCCTCCACCTCGACGGCCTCCACCTTGCAGGTGACCTGGTCGAGCGCGGCGGCCAGCATCGAACGCCACGGGGTGATGCGGGTCCAGGAGAGGTCGGTGTCGCCCGGCGTGTAGGTGTCGGCGCGTGCCGTCAGCTCGCGCACCGGCTGCTCGGAGGAGTACGTGTCGGTGACCCGCCGCTGGGCGAGCGCCCCGAGCGGGTCCCCGGCCGGGTCGAGCGGCGCGTCCACCGGCCACCAGACGACGACGGGCGCGTCCGGCAGCAGCAGTGGCAGGACGACCGACTGGGCGTGGTCGGCGACGTCGCCGTACAGCCGCAGCACCACCGTCTCGCCGGTGCCCGCGTCCGCGCCCACCCGCACCTCGGCGTCGAGGCGGGACTGGGTGCGGTCACGAGGGCTGCGCGACACCCGCTTGATGACCACCAGCGTGCGCGAGGGGTGCTCGCGCGACGCGTCATTGGCGGCCTTGAGGGCGTCGTAGGCGTTCTCCTCGTCCGTGACGATGACCAGGGTGAGCACCATGCCGACGGCCGGTGTGCCGATGGCCCGGCGGGCCTTGACCAGCGCCTTGTTGATCTTGCTGGCCGTGGTGTCCGTGAGGTCTGTCTTCATGGCCGGCGCCAGCTCCGTCCCTCTCGTGCGAGCATCTCGTCGGCCTCGACCGGACCCCAGGTACCGGAGGGGTACTGGGCGGGCTTGCCGTGCGTGTCCCAGTACTCCTCGATCGGGTCGAGGATCTTCCAGGACAGCTCGACCTCCTCCGTGCGCGGGAAGAGGTTCGAGTCGCCGAGCAGGACGTCGAGGATCAGGCGCTCGTACGCCTCGGGCGAGGACTCCGTGAACGACTCGCCGTAGGCGAAGTCCATGGACACGTCCCGGATCTCCATCGAGGTGCCCGGCACCTTGGAGCCGAAGCGGACGGTGACGCCCTCGTCGGGCTGGACGCGGATGACGATCGCGTTGGAGCCGAGCTCCTCGGTGGCCGTCGTGTCGAAGGGGGAGTGCGGGGCCCGCTGGAAGACCACCGCGATCTCGGTGACCCGGCGGCCGAGGCGCTTGCCGGTGCGCAGGTAGAAGGGGACGCCCGCCCAACGGCGGTTGTCGATCTCCACCTTGATGGCCGCATAGGTGTCGGTCTTGGACTGCGGGTCGATGCCGTCCTCTTGGAGGTAGCCGACCGCCTTCTCGCCGCCCTGCCAGCCCGCCGCGTACTGTCCGCGCACGGTGTCCCGGCCCAGGTCCTTCGGCAGCTTCACCGCGCCGAGCACCTTGGTCTTCTCGGCGGCCAGCGCGTCCGCGTCGAAGGAGGCCGGCTCCTCCATGGCGGTGAGCGCCATGAGCTGGAGCAGGTGGTTCTGGATGACGTCACGGGCGGCGCCGATGCCGTCGTAGTAGCCGGCCCGGCCGCCGATGCCGATGTCCTCGGCCATGGTGATCTGCACGTGGTCCACGAAGGACCGGTTCCAGATCGGCTCGAACATCGTGTTGGCGAAGCGCAGCGCCAGGATGTTCTGGACGGTCTCCTTGCCCAGGTAGTGGTCGATCCGGAAGACCTGGTCCGGGGCGAAGACCTCCTCGACGGTCGCGTTGAGCTCCTCGGCCGACTTGAGGTTGTGGCCGAAGGGCTTCTCGATGACCGCGCGGCGCCAGGAGCCGCTCGACTGGTCGGCCAGCCGGTGCTTCTTCAGCTGCTGGATGACCACGGGGAAGGCGGACGGCGGCACGGACAGGTAGAAGGCGAAGTTGCCGCCGGTGCCCTGGGCCTTGTCCAGTTCGTCGATGGTGTCGCGCAGCCGCTCGAACGAGTCGTCGTCGTCGAAGGTGCCCTGGACGAAGCGCATCCCCTGGATGAGCTGCTGCCAGACCTCCTCGCGGAACGGCGTCCGCGCGTGTTCCTTGACGGCGTCGTGGACGACCTCCGCGAAGTCCTCGTTCTCCCAGTCCCGCCGGGCGAAGCCGACCAGTGAGAAGCCCGGCGGCAGCAGACCCCGGTTCGCGAGGTCGTACACGGCGGGCATGAGCTTCTTTCGTGACAAATCGCCCGTGACGCCGAAGATGACCAGGCCCGACGGCCCCGCGATACGCGGGAGCCGTCGGTCGGCAGGGTCACGCAGCGGGTTGCTGCTCGACAAGATTTCAGCCCTCCGAGGGGGCGAGGCGCTGAAGCTCCGCCTCGGTCGACTTGAGCAGGTCGTTCCAGGCGGCCTCGAACTTCTCGACGCCCTCGTCCTCCAGCAGCTGGACCACCTCGTCGTAGGAGATCCCGAGCTTCTCGACGGCGTCGAGGTCGGCGCGGGCCTGCTCGTACGTACCGGCGACCGCGTTGCCGCGGATCTGGCCGTGGTCCTCGGTGGCGAACAGGGTCGCCTCCGGCATGGTGTTCACCGTGTTCGGCGCCACCAGCTCGTCGACGTACAGCGTGTCCTTGTACGCCTTGTCCTTGACGCCGGTCGAGGCCCACAGCGGACGCTGCTTGTTCGCGCCGGCGTTCTCCAGCTTCGCCCAGCGCTCGCCCGAGAAGACCTCTTCGTACGCCTGGTAGGCGAGGCGCGCGTTGGCCAGGCCGGCCTTGCCGCGGGCGGCCTTGGCCTCGTCGGTGCCGAGCGCGTCGATGCGCTTGTCGATCTCGGTGTCCACGCGGGACACGAAGAAGGACGCCACGGAGTGGATCTTCGACAGGTCCAGACCCCGCTCCTTGGCCTTCTCCAGGCCGGCCAGGAAGGCGTCCATGACCTGGCGGTAGCGCTCCAGCGAGAAGATCAGCGTGACGTTGACGCTGATCCCGAGGCCGATGACCTCGGTGATCGCCGGGATGCCCGCCTGGGTGGCGGGAATCTTGATGAGGGTGTTGGGACGGTCGACGAGCCAGGCGAGCTGCTTGGCCTCGGCGACGGTCGCCTTGAGGTTGTGCGCCAGGCGCGGGTCGACCTCGATCGACACCCGGCCGTCCTGGCCGCCCGTCGCGTCGAAGACCGGGCGCAGGATGTCGGCGGCGTCCCGGACGTCCGCCGTCGTGATCATGCGGATGGCCTCTTCGACCGAGACCTTGCGGAAGGCGAGGTCGGAGACCTGCTGGTCGTAGCCGTCGCCCTCCGAGATCGCCTTCTGGAAGATCGACGGGTTGGTGGTGACGCCCACGACGTGCTGCTGGTCGATCAGCTCGGCGAGGTTGCCGGACGTGATCCGCTTGCGCGACAGGTCGTCCAGCCAGATCGCCACGCCTTCCTCGGAGAGGCGCTTGAGTGCGTCTGTCATGGAATTACATCTCCTACGTGTCGTATGTGAGCGTCAGCGCTGGGCGGTGGTGAGAGATTCCCGCGCCTTGGCGGCCACGTTCTCGGCAGTGAAGCCGAATTCCTGGAAGAGGACCTTGCCGTCCGCCGAAGCCCCGAAGTGCTCCAGGGAAACGATGCGACCGGCGTCCCCGACGTACTTGTGCCAGGTGAGACCGATGCCCGCCTCGACCGCGACACGAGCCCTCACGGCCGGGGGCAGGACGCTGTCCCGGTACCCCTGGTCCTGCTCCTCGAACCACTCCACGCACGGCATGGAGACGACGCGCGTCGGCACCCCGTCGGCCTGGAGCTGCTCACGCGCCTCGACGGCCACGTGCACCTCGGAACCGGTGGCGATCAGGATGACCTGCGGCTCACCGCCCTCGGCCTCGAACAGGACGTAACCGCCCTTGACCGCGTTCTCGTCGGGCTCGTACGTCGGCACGCCCTGACGGGTCAGCGCCAGGCCGTGCGGGGCGCCCTTGCCGAACTCCTTCGTCCAGCGCCGCAGGATCTCGCGCCAGGCGGTCGCGGTCTCGTTGGCGTCCGCCGGGCGGACCACGTTCAGGCCGGGGATCGCGCGCAGCGAGGCCAGGTGCTCGACCGGCTGGTGCGTCGGGCCGTCCTCGCCGAGACCGATGGAGTCGTGCGTCCACACGTACGTCACCGGCAGGTGCATCAACGCCGAGAGCCGCACCGCGTTGCGCATGTAGTCGGAGAAGACGAGGAACGTACCGCCGTAGATGCGGGTGTTGCCGTGCAGCGCGATGCCGTTCATCTCCGCGGCCATCGAGTGCTCGCGGATACCGAAGTGGATCGTGCGGCCGTACGGGTCCGCCTCCGCCAGCGGGTTGTCCGCCGGGAGGAACGAGGAGTTCTTGTCGATCGTCGTGTTGTTCGAGCCCGCGAGGTCGGCGGAGCCGCCCCACAGCTCGGGGATCACGGCGCCGAGGGACTGCAGGACCTTGCCGGACGCGGCGCGGGTCGCGACACCCTTGCCGGGCTCGAAGACCGGGATCGCCGACTCCCAGTCCTTGGGCAGCTCACCCGCGGCGACCCGCTCGAACTCGGTCGCGCGCTCGGGGTTGTTGTTGCGCCACTCCTGGAAGGACTTCTCCCACTCGGCCCTGGCCTGACGGCCGCGCTCCAGCGCCCCGCGGGTGTGCTCGATGACCTCGTCCGCGACCTCGAAGGACTGCTCCGGGTCGAAGCCCAGCACCCGCTTGGTCGCCGCGACCTCGTCGTCGCCGAGCGCCGAGCCGTGGGCGGCCTCGGTGTTCTGGGCGTTCGGGGCGGGCCAGGCGATGATCGAGCGCATCGCGATGAAGGACGGCTTGTCGGTGACCGCCTTGGCCTTCTGGATCGCCTCGAAGATCGCGACCGGGTCGAGGTCGCCGTTGGCCTGCGGCGCGACACGCTGCACGTGCCAGCCGTACGCCTCGTAGCGCTTGACGGTGTCCTCGGAGACGGCCGTCTCGGTGTCGCCCTCGATCGAGATGTGGTTGTCGTCCCACAGCAGGACCAGGTTGCCGAGCTTCTGGTGGCCGGCCATCGAGGACGCCTCGGCGGAGATGCCCTCCTGGAGGCAGCCGTCACCGGCGATGGCGAAGACGAAGTGGTCGAAGGGGGAGGTGCCCTCGGGGGCCTCCGGGTCGAACAGGCCGCGCTCGTAGCGGGCGGCCATCGCCATGCCGACCGCGTTGGCGACACCCTGGCCGAGCGGACCGGTGGTGGTCTCCACGCCCTTGGTGTGGCCGTACTCCGGGTGACCCGGGGTCTTCGAGCCCCAGGTGCGGAACGCCTTGAGGTCGTCGAGCTCCAGGCCGAAACCGGCCAGGTAGAGCTGGGTGTAGAGGGTCAGGGACGAGTGGCCGGCGGACAGCACGAAGCGGTCGCGCCCGACCCAGTCGGGGTCGGCGGGGTCGTGCCGCATCACCTTCTGGAAGAGGGTGTAGGCGGCGGGAGCCAGGCTCATCGCCGTACCGGGATGGCCGTTACCGACCTTCTGTACGGCGTCGGCGGCCAGGACGCGGGCGGTGTCGACGGCCCGCTGATCCAACTCGGTCCACTCGAGGTCTGTGGTGGTCGGCTTGGTGCTCACCCTGGGTCAGGGCTCCTCTCCACATGTCACGCATGTCGAAAATGCCGGTGCACGGGACGCCCGGCCGTTGTCGAGCCTACCCCCGCAAGTACGTGCGTTTTTTCGAGTCATTCCAGACTGCCGGGCCGCGCGGAGATCCGCCTCCCGACTGGGCAGCAGCGCACTTGGCAACTGAATACGCAGCCGCTCGTCCGAGTGCTCAACCGAGTGGGATCGAGCTCTTCCGGGAGCCTCCCCGGACACGACCCGACCCCCGCGAATGTCGGGGTATGGGCAACGTCTACAGTGGCGTGGTACGCGCGAGCCTTTACCGGGACTTCACACGGGCGAGGCTTGCTGGGATGTCTCTGTAGGGGTGTGCGTGACGGCCGTCGAATCCCGTCCAGCGGGGGTGCTCGGTGCGAGCCAGAGCCCGAGCCACCGGCCGTTCGGGGCCCGTGTCAAGGCGTTCGTAGCTCTGACCAAGCCTCGGATCATCGAGCTGCTGCTCATCACCACCGTTCCGGTGATGTTCCTGGCGCAGCAGGGCGTGCCGGACCTGAAGCTGGTCCTGCTCACCTGTGTCGGCGGCTATCTGTCGGCGGGCGGCGCCAACGCGCTCAACATGTACATCGACCGCGACATCGACGCGCTCATGGACCGCACCTCGCAGCGTCCCCTGGTCACCGGCATGGTGTCGCCGCGCGAGTGCCTGGCCTTCGGCATCACGCTGGCGGTCGTCTCGACGCTCCTGTTCGGCCTCACCGTCAACTGGCTGTCCGCCTGGCTGTCGCTCGGAGCGCTCCTCTTCTACGTCGTCGTCTACACGATGATCCTCAAGCGCCGTACCTCGCAGAACATCGTGTGGGGCGGCATCGCCGGCTGCCTGCCGGTCCTGATCGGCTGGTCGTCGGTCACGAACTCCATGTCGTGGGCCCCGGTCATCCTCTTCCTCGTCATGTTCTTCTGGACGCCGCCGCACTACTGGCCGCTGTCCATGAAGGTCCGTGAGGACTACGCGCGCGTGGGCGTGCCGATGCTGCCGGTCGTGGCCTCCAACAAGGTGGTCGCCCAGCAGATCGTGCTCTACAGCTGGGTGATGGTCGTGGTCTCGCTGCTGCTTCAGCCGCTCGGCTACACCGGCTGGTTCTACACGGCGATCGCGCTGCTCGCGGGCGGCTTCTGGTTGTGGGAGGCGCACGGCCTGCAGAACCGTGCCAGGGCCGAGGTGACGGGCGCGAAGCTCAAGGAGATGCGGCTGTTCCACTGGTCGATCACCTATGTGTCGATCCTCTTCCTCGCGGTGGCGGTCGACCCCTTCCTGAGGTAAGGGTCACGTCGCCGTCCCCGGTACTCGTCGGTAGCATCCTGGTCATGGCAGACACGCAGCAGGTTGACGCGAAGGCCGAGCGCAAGGTCGCCCGGCTCGCCAAGCAGATCAGCGCCTTCTCCAAGGAGCACGGCGGCGCCGAGGGCCAGCTGGCCCACATCGGCGAGCGCGGCACCCGGATCGTCCTCGTCGGGGAGGACGGCGGCTGGGGCGACCTGGTGGCCCCCTCGTACGAGATCGCCGAGAAGGCCGTCGAGAAGTCCGGCATCACCGTTCACGAAGAGTTCGACGGCGAGTTCGCCGCCAAGGTGAGGACGGGGCCGTACGAGTGGAGCCGGATGGCCGGAATCCAGGTCGGCGGACCGAGCAACGGCTGATCCGGCGCGCCCCAGAAGGGGCGGGGAACGGCGCGACCAGCCACGACGAGCTCGCGGCCGCTCGGAACCGGTGTCCCCCTCACCGGGGCGGACCGGCTCGACCCGCGGAGCGTTTCGTACGGGGTGTGCGACAGCAACACCTGATGCCCGGTTCACCCGTTAGGACCTGTGAGCAGCGACACGGTCCAGACACCGGGAGCCCGGATGATCGAAACGCCGTCCCTCGTGGACCAGTACTGCCACGGCGTACTGAGGACGGAGCTGGGTCTCGGCACCTTCGAGGCCCAGCTGGCCCGCACCGAGGGCCCGCCCGCCCCGGGGACCACGCTGTTCGACACCCAGACGGGCTTCGCCGTACGCCGCTGGTGCCCGCCGCTGCTCGGCCTGGAGCCGCACTGCCCGCCCGCCCGCTATCTGGCCAGGCGCCGTGAGCTGGGCGTGCTGGAAGCGGGCCGCAGGCTGTTGCGCGGCAGCGGGATCACGACCTACCTGATGGACACCGGACTGCCCGGCGACCTCACCGGGCCCACCGAGCTGGCCTCCGCGGCGGCCGCCGAGGCCCGCGAGATCGTGCGCCTGGAACTCCTGGCCGAACAGGTCGCCGACACCTCCGGCACCGTCGAGTCCTTCCTCGCCAACCTCGCCGAGTCGGTGCACGGAGCCGCCGCGAACGCGGTCGCTTTCACATCGGTCGCGGGCGTACGGCACGGACTCGCGCTCGCGCCCGAACCGCCGGGGCCGGGAGAGGTGCGGGGCGCTGCGGGCCGATGGCTGGCGGGCCGCCGGGTGGGCGGTGAGCTGTCGGACCCCGTTCTGTTACGGCACCTGCTGTGGATCGCGGCCGCCTCGGGCCTGCCCCTCCAACTGCACGCAGGGCTCGGTGAACCCGGGCAGCGCATCGACCCCACCGACCCCGTCCTGCTCACCGACTTCGTCCGGGCCACCGCGGGCCTCGGCACCGACCTCGTCCTGCTGCACAGCTACCCCTACCACCGGCATGCCGCCCATCTCGCCGGTGTCTTCCCGCACGTCTACGCCGACTCCGGAGCCGCCCTCGTGCGCACCGGCGCCCGCGCGGCGACCGTCCTCGCGGAGATCCTGGAACTGGCCCCCTTCGGCAAGATCGTCTTCTCCAGCGGGGCCCACAGCCTGCCCGAACTGCACGTGGTGGGCGCCCGTCTGTTCCGCGAGGCGCTGACCCGCGTGCTGGGCGGCTGGGTCGCGGACGGGGCCTGGTCGCCGGCGGACGCGCAGCGGGTGGCGGGGATGGTCGCGGCGGGGAACGCGCGCAGGGTGTACGGGCTGGAGTGAGCTGTACAGGATGACCCCATGCTGACCGACGCCTTACTGGACCGCTTCCTCACCGCACTGACCCCGCTCGACCCCGTCGCCGTCTGGGCCCACGGCTCACTGGCCGGTGGTGACTACCAGGAGGGTCGCAGCGACCTGGACCTGATCGCCGTCCTCTCCTCGATCACGCCCCGTACGGTGTGGCGGCTGGCGACACTGCACGCCCGGCTGCGGGCCGAGCCGCTGTCCGGGCAGCTGCACTGCACCTACCTGACGCCGTCGGCCGACATGGACGGCCGCCACCTCACCTGGGCGCACGAGGAGCTGTTCAAGCGCCCCGTCACCCCGGTGACCCGGCGCGAACTGCACGACTTCGGGCGGGTGCTGCGCGGGAAGCCGCCGGCGGAACTGCTGCCGCCGGTGCCGGACCGCGACCTCACCGACTTCGTCGTCCGTGACCAGCGTGACTTCTGGCGCCCGGCCGTGGACAACGCCCCGCTGTGGAACCGGGACGTCTGGGTCGACCTGGGGCTGCTGACCTTCGCCCGCGCGAGCGTGACCCTGCGAGAGGGCCGACTGATCTCGAAGCGTGAGGCACTGGAACTGCTGCCGGGGCTGGGAGCGCCCGTGGAGGTCGTCGAGGACATCCGGGGGCGCCGCTACGGCGATCCCGGACCGGCGGTCGAGAACAGGGCGGAGCTGACCCGCGGCTACCTGGGCCCGGCGATCGACGAGCTGGTGGCCGCGTACTGAGCGGGTACCTCGGGCACCTCGCCCTCCGGCCGCTCCCGCAGGGCCAGCAGGACGCGCAGGACCCCGATCCAGACCAGGGCCGAGCCCAGCATGTGCAGGCCGACCAGGAACTCGGGCAGGTCGGTGAAGTACTGCACGTAGCCGATGACGCCCTGGGAGAGGAGGACCAGGAAGAGGTCGCGGGTGCGGTCAAGGGGGTTCCTGGGGGCGTCGACCGCCTTGAGGATGAACCACAGGGCGAAGGTCAGCGACACCACGATCCAGGCCAGGACCGCGTGCACCTTGCTCACGGTCTCCCAGTCCAGGGGCATCCGCTCGACCTCGCTGGAGTCACCGGCGTGCGGTCCGGCACCGGTCACGACCGTGCCGACGAGGATCAGCAAAGAGGCGGCCGCGACCATGAACCACACCAGCTGCTGCACCGGCTTGCCGACCAGCGGGCGGGGTGCCGTGTCGCCCTCGCGGGTGCGCTGCCACATCACCGCGGCGACCGTGATCAGGGCCGTCGTCGCCACGAAGTGGGCCGCGACCGTGTAGGGGTTCAGCCCTACGAGGACGACGATGCCGCCGAGGATCGCGTTGCTCATCACGATCCAGAACTGCGCCCAGCCCAGCCGGGTCAGGCTGCGCCGGTACGGCTTCTCGGAGCGCGCGGCGATGATCGCCCACCCGACGGCGGCGCACAGCACATAGGTGAGCATCCGGTTGCCGAACTCGATGGCGCCGTGGAAGCCCATCGCGCTGGTCGCGGTCAGCGAGTCGTCCGTGCACTTGGGCCAGGTCGGGCACCCGAGCCCCGACCCGGTCAGCCGCACCGCACCGCCGGTGACCACGATGACCACCGCCATGACGAGAGCGGACAGAGCCGCCCGCTGAACCGTCCGGGGAGTCGGGGTCCAGCGGGCGGCGATGAAGGCGAGCGGGTTGCGGACGGCCGCTACGGCGTCGGCGCGGGTCAGGTTCGGCACGCCTTCCATCGTAGGGGGCCGCTTGTGCACGCGTTCACGAGGGCCCCTACTCCCAGCGGAAGAAGCGTCCCGCCAAGGCCAGAGCCGCCACGGCCCACACCGCGAGAATCCCCAGGTCGCCCCACGGCATCGCGGCCCCGTGCTGCAGCACGTCCCGCAGCCCGTCCGACAGGGCCGTGATGGGCAGCAGGCTCAGCACGTCCTGAGTGCCCTGGGAGAACCGGTCCAGGGGGACGATGACTCCGCCGCTGACCAGGAGAAGCAGGAAGACCAGGTTGGCGGCGGCCAGGGTGGCCTCCGCCTTCAGGGTCCCGGCCATGAGGAGACCGAGGCCCGAGAAGGCCGCCGTGCCGAGGACCATGAGCAGCAGGACGGCGAAGGGGTTGCCGTGCGGGGACCAGCCCAGCGCGAAGGCGATCACCGTCAGGAGGATCACCTGGAGGATCTCCGTCACCAGGACCGACGCCGTCTTCGCCGTCATCAGGGCCCAGCGGGGGAGCGGGGAGGAGGCGAGGCGCTTCAGGACGCCGTAGCGGCGTTCGAAGCCGGTCGCGATCGCCTGGCCCGTGAAGGCCGTCGACATCACCGCGAGGGCCAGGACGCCCGGGGCGAGGAAGTCCACCGCCTTGCCCTCGCCGGTGTCGATGACGTCCACCGAGCTGAACAGGACCAGCACGAGGGCTGGGATCACCACCGTCAGCAGCAGTTGCTCGCCGTTGCGCAGGAGCATCTTCGTCTCCAGCACCGCCTGGGTCGCGATCATGCGTCCCAGGGGCGCCGCGCCCGGCTTCGGGGTGTACATACCGGTGGCCGTCACGCGCGCAGCTCCTTGCCCGTCAGTTCCAGGAAGACGTCCTCCAGGGTGTGCCGTTCCACCGAGATCTTCTCCGGCATCACGCCGTGCTGGGCGCACCAGGACGTCACCGTCGCCAGCAGTTGCGGGTTCACCTTGCCGACCACCCGGTAGGAGCCGGGGGTCAGCTCGGCGGCCGTGCAGTCGGCGGGGAGGGCCTTCAGGAGGGACCCCACGTCCAGCCCGGGGCGGCCCGTGAAGCGCAGGGTGTTCTCGGCGCCGCCCCGGCACAGTTCCTCCGGGGTGCCCTGGGCGATGACCCGGCCGCCGTCGATGATCGCCACGTCGTCGGCGAGCTGCTCGGCCTCGTCCATGTAGTGCGTGGTGAGGACGACCGAGACGCCGTCCGCGCGCAGGTCGCGGACCAGGTCCCAGGTCGCGTGGCGGGCCTGCGGGTCGAGGCCCGCGGTCGGCTCGTCCAGGAACACCAGCTCCGGGCGGCCCACCACGGCCATGGCCAGCGCCAGACGCTGCTGCTGGCCGCCGGACAGCCTGCGGTACGTCGTCCTGCCGCAGCTCTCCAGGCCCAGGCGCTCGATCAGCGCGTCCACGTCGAGCGGGTGCGCGTGCAGGCTCGCCATGTGCCGCAGCATCTCGTCGGCCCGGGCGCCCGAGTACACACCCCCGGACTGGAGCATCACGCCGATCCTCGGGTGCAGCTCACGAGCCTGCCGCACCGGGTCGAGGCCCAGGACCCGTACCGTGCCGGAGTCCGGCTTCCGGTAGCCCTCGCAGGTCTCCACCGTCGTCGTCTTGCCGGCGCCGTTGGGTCCGAGTACGGCGGTCACACCCGCCCGGGTCACCAGGTCGAGGCCGTCCACGGCCGTCTTCGTGCCGTACCGCTTCACCAGGGCGTGGACCTGGACCACGGGCTCACTTCGCATGGGCCCGAGTCTAGGTTCGCCGCCCGCGCCGCCGACGGGCGGGTGCAGGATCTCCACCCAGCGCATTTCCGGGCACGTCCTCGTGTGAGCGGTGCAGCGCCAGCCACCGCTGCGCGTACCGCACCGCGTCCGCCACCGGGAACAGCCGTACGTCGGCCGCGCCCGCCTTTCCCCGTACGACGACACCGCTGTCCCGCTCGAAGTCGTACCCGAGTTCGTCGAAGCGGTCCGAGGCGATCGAGACCTCCGTCACCACCTCCCAGCCGTCCGGTCCCGGGCGGCCGACCTTCACCAGCGGGGTCGGGACGCGGTACTCGGCGAGATGGAAGCTCGTGCAGGTGTCGTAGCCCGCGCCGAGGAGCAGCACACGCGCGTGCAGGGCCTCCAGGCGGGCCAGCGGGCTGCGCTCGCCGAGGCGGCAGTCGGGCGCGTGTCCGTCCAGGACGTCACCCGCGCGGGGGCCTATCGCCGCGAAGGACGTCTGCGGGTGGGCGCTGCGCAGGGCGCCGGGCCAGGTGCGGACGGTCTCCGGGACCACGCCGACCCCACGCGCGGGCGTGACGAGGGGGTCGTAGGCGGGCATGGTCGCCCGGATCGTGTCCCACCACTTCTCGGGCACCGGCGGGTTGCCCCACACCGCCGGGTCGGAGAGGTCGCCGGTCTGGGTGGGGACCACGAGGGTGCCGTCCGGGCCGAGGGCGTCCAGGAGGCCCTGGACCACCGCGACCGGGCCTCCGCAGACCCAGCCCAGCGAGCTGAGCGAAGAGTGCAGGAGCAGGATCTCGCCGCTTCTGACACCCAGCTCGCGCAGTTCGTCGGCGAGGGTGTCGCGGGTGACAAGTGGGCCGGTGGGAGGTGGTGTCGGCATGGTTCGGGAGTGTCCCTGACAGAGCCGCCGAATGCCACCGGTTTGATCGATCAAAGATCGTTCCCGCAGGTCAGTTAGGCGAACCTAAGTGATGCAGGGCACCGTCCACCGGACGGGACGCGGCTTGCCCGGTCCTGAGGAATTACGCAACAATGGCGTTGTGAAAAACGTCGGCGAGGTTCGGGCGACCCCCACGGGGGCCCCTCAGGAGGAACTCGCGACCGGTGAGCGGTCCACCCGCAACCGCGTCGCGCGATCCATCCTGGACCACGGCCCGTCGACCGTCACCGAGCTGGCCGGGCGGCTGGGGCTCACCCCCGCGGCCGTACGGCGTCATCTGGACGCGCTGGTGGCCGACGACGTCGTGGAGGCGCGGGAGCAGCGGGTGTACGGCGCGCGGACGCGTGGCCGTCCCGCCAAGGTCTTCGCGCTCACCGACTGCGGCCGGGACGCCTTCGACCAGTCCTACGACAAGCTCGCCGCGGACGCGCTGAACTTCATCCGCGAGCGCTTCGGCGGGGACGAGGCCGTCGTCGCCTTCGCGCGCGCGAGGATCGCCGAGCAGGCCGCCGTGTACCGCAAGGCCGTCGAGTCCGCCGCCCCCGAGCAGCGCACCGAAGCCCTGGCCAGGGCCCTGAGCGCGGACGGGTACGCTGCTACGGCGCGCAGCGCACCGGTCGGCGAGCAGCTCTGCCAGCACCACTGCCCGGTGGCCCATGTCGCGGAGAAGTTCCCCCAGCTGTGCGAGGCGGAGACCGAGATCTTCTCCCAGCTGCTCGGAACACACGTCCAGCGACTGGCGACCATCGCGCACGGCGACGGCGTCTGCACGACGTTCATCCCCAAGATTTCCCACACCCCTGATATCGCATCTGCAAGCACGGCCGGGAGGAACCCCGCATGACTCTCCCCACGGAGACTGCCCACCCTGAGCTCGAGGGCCTGGGCAAGTACGAATACGGCTGGGCCGACTCCGACACGGCCGGCGCTTCCGCGCGGCGCGGTATCAACGAGGACGTCGTCCGCGACATCTCCGCGAAGAAGAACGAGCCGGAGTGGATGACCAAGCTCCGCCTCAAGGGTCTGCGCCTCTTCGGCAAGAAGCCCATGCCGAACTGGGGCTCCGACCTCTCCGGCATCGACTTCGACAACATCAAGTACTTCGTGCGGTCCACGGAGAAGCAGGCGGAGTCCTGGGAGGACCTGCCCGAGGACATCAAGAACACGTACGACAAGCTCGGCATCCCCGAGGCGGAGAAGCAGCGCCTCGTCGCCGGTGTCGCGGCCCAGTACGAGTCCGAGGTCGTCTACCACCAGATCCGCGAGGACCTGGAGGAGCAGGGCGTCATCTTCCTGGACACCGACACCGCTCTCAAGGAGCACCCGGAGCTCTTCAAGGAGTACTTCGGCACCGTCATCCCGGTCGGCGACAACAAGTTCGCGTCGCTGAACACCGCGGTGTGGTCCGGCGGCTCCTTCATCTACGTGCCGAAGGGCGTGCACGTGGAGATCCCGCTCCAGGCCTACTTCCGTATCAACACGGAGAACATGGGCCAGTTCGAGCGGACGCTGATCATCGTCGACGAGGACGCCTACGTCCACTACGTCGAGGGCTGTACGGCGCCGATCTACAAGTCGGACTCCCTGCACTCCGCGGTCGTCGAGATCATCGTGAAGAAGGGCGCCCGCTGCCGCTACACGACCATCCAGAACTGGTCGAACAACGTCTACAACCTGGTCACCAAGCGCGCCGTGGCGTACGAGGGCGCGACCATGGAGTGGATCGACGGCAACATCGGCTCCAAGGTGACGATGAAGTACCCGGCCGTCTACCTGATGGGTGAGCACGCCAAGGGCGAGACCCTCTCCATCGCCTTCGCGGGCGAGGGCCAGCACCAGGACGCCGGCTCCAAGATGGTCCACATGGCGCCGAACACCTCCTCCAACATCGTCTCCAAGTCGGTGGCGCGCGGCGGCGGCCGTACGTCCTACCGCGGTCTCGTCGAGATCGGCGAGGGCGCCCACGGCTCCAAGTCCAACGTGCTGTGCGACGCGCTGCTCGTCGACACCATCTCCCGCTCCGACACGTACCCGTACGTGGACGTCCGCGAGGACGACGTGTCCATGGGCCACGAGGCGACCGTCTCCAAGGTCTCCGAGGACCAGCTCTTCTACCTGATGAGCCGCGGCCTCAGCGAGTTCGAGGCGATGGCGATGATCGTGCGCGGCTTCGTCGAGCCCATCGCGAAGGAGCTGCCCATGGAGTACGCCCTCGAACTCAACCGGCTGATCGAGCTGCAGATGGAAGGCGCGGTCGGCTGAGCGATCGCCGTCCATCCAGTCACTTACGTAGGAAGAGAGCAGACCGACAGCCATGGCTGAGGCTCAGAACATCCCGGTGGGCAGCACGACCGCCGGCCAGATCGCGGTGGCCGCCGAGTCGACCGTCGCCACGCGCATGAGCGCGCCCCCGTCCTTCGACGTCGCGGACTTCCCGGTCCCGCACGGCCGCGAGGAGGAGTGGCGGTTCACTCCGCTGGAGCGCCTGCGCGGGCTGCACGACGGCACCGCCGTGGCGACCGGCGACGGCGTGAAGGTTGACGTGCAGGCCCCCGAGGGCGTCACCGTCGAGACCGTCGACCGCGACGACGCCCGGATCGGCAGGGCGGGCACCCCGGTGGACCGCATCGCCGCCCAGGCGTACTCGGCGTTCGAGAAGGCCGGTGTGGTCACCGTCCCCAAGGAGACGGTCCTCACCGAGCCGATCCGCATCGCCGTGCACGGCGAGGGCGGGGTCCGCTACGGCCACCAGGTCGTCGAGCTCGGAGCCTTCGCCGAGGCCGTCGTCGTCATCGACCACACCGGTGACGCGGTGCTCGCCGCCAACGTCGACTACATCCTGGGCGACGGCGCCAAGCTGACCGTCGTCTCCGTCCAGGACTGGGACGACAAGGCCGTGCACGTGGCCCAGCACAACGCGCTGATCGGCCGGGACGCGTCCTTCAAGTCGGTCGTGGTGACCTTCGGCGGCGACGTCGTACGGCTGCACCCGCGCGTGTCCTACGCCGGCACCGGCGGCGAGGCCGAGCTGTTCGGGCTCTACTTCACGGACAAGGGCCAGCACCAGGAGCACCGCCTCCTGGTCGACCACAACACCCCGCACTGCAAGTCCAACGTCGTCTACAAGGGCGCGCTGCAGGGCGAGGGCGCCCACGCGGTGTGGATCGGCGACGTGCTCATCGAGGCCAAGGCCGAGGGCACGGACACCTACGAGATGAACCGCAACCTCGTCCTCACCGACGGCGCCCGGGTCGACTCCGTGCCGAACCTGGAGATCGAGACCGGCGAGATCGTCGGCGCCGGGCACGCCAGCGCCACCGGCCGCTTCGACGACGAGCAGCTCTTCTACCTGATGGCCCGCGGCATCCCGGCCGACGAGGCCCGGCGCCTGGTCGTCCGCGGCTTCTTCGCCGAACTGGTCCAGCAGATCGGTGTCGACGACATCGAGGAGCGCCTTCTCGTGAAGATCGACGAGGAGCTGGAGGCCACCGTCTGATGGCCTTCGTACGCGCCTGCGGGTTGAGCGAGCTGGAGGAGGACACCCCGAAGAGGGTGGAACTCGACGGCACGCCGGTCTCGGTCGTCCGTACCGAGGGGGAGGTGTTCGCCATCCACGACATCTGCTCCCACGCCAACGTCTCGCTCTCCGAGGGCGAGGTGGAGGACTGCCAGATCGAGTGCTGGCTGCACGGCTCCAGCTTCGACCTGCGCACCGGCAAGCCGTCCGGCCTTCCCGCGACCCGCCCCGTCCCCGTATACCCCGTAAAGATCGAAGGGGACGACGTTCTCGTCTCCCTCACCCAGGAGTCCTGAGGCACCCATGGCAACGCTTGAAATCCGAGACCTGCACGTCACCGTCGAGGCCGACAACGCCACGAAGGAGATCCTCAAGGGTGTCGACCTGACCGTGAAGCAGGGCGAGACGCACGCCATCATGGGCCCCAACGGCTCCGGCAAGTCGACGCTCGCCTACTCGCTCGCGGGTCACCCGAAGTACACGATCACCGGCGGCACCGTCACCCTCGACGGCGAGGACGTCCTGGAGATGGCGGTCGACGAGCGCGCCCGCGCGGGCCTGTTCCTGGCCATGCAGTACCCGGTCGAGGTCCCCGGCGTCTCCGTCTCCAACTTCCTGCGCACCTCCGCCACCGCCATCCGCGGCGAGGCCCCCAAGCTGCGTCTTTGGGTGAAGGAGGTCAAGGAGGCCATGGAGCGCCTCCACATGGACTCCTCCTTCGCCGAGCGCAACGTCAACGAGGGCTTCTCCGGTGGTGAGAAGAAGCGCCACGAGATCCTCCAGCTCGAGCTGCTCAAGCCCAAGATCGCGATCCTCGACGAGACCGACTCCGGCCTCGACGTCGACGCGCTGCGGGTCGTCTCCGAGGGCGTCAACCGCGTCCGTGAGACCGGCGAGGTCGGCACCCTGCTGATCACGCACTACACGCGCATCCTGCGCTACATCAAGCCCGACTTCGTCCACGTCTTCTCCGGTGGCCGGATCGTCGAGTCCGGCGGCGCCGAGCTCGCCGACAAGCTGGAGAACGAGGGCTACGAGGCATACACGAAGGGTGGCGTATCCGCGTGACACAGCTGCCGGGCCTCCTCGACACCGAGGCGATCCGCAAGGACTTCCCCATCCTGGACCGGCTGGTCCACGACGACCGGAAGCTCGTCTACCTGGACAACGCGGCGACCTCGCAGAAGCCGCGCCAGGTGCTGGACGCCCTGAGCGAGTACTACGAGCGCTACAACGCCAACGTCCACCGCGGTGTGCATGTGCTCGCCGAGGAGGCCACGGCGCTGTACGAGGGTGCGCGCGACAAGGTCGCCGAGTTCATCAACGCGCCCTCGCGCGACGAGGTGATCTTCACCAAGAACGCCTCCGAGTCGCTCAACCTCGTGGCGAACATGCTGGGCTGGGCCGACGAGCCCTACCGCGTGGACTCCGAGACCGAGATCGTCATCACGGAGATGGAGCACCACTCCAACATCGTGCCGTGGCAGCTGCTGGCGCAGCGCACCGGCGCGAAGCTGAAGTGGTTCGGGCTGACCGACGACGGCCGCCTCGACCTCTCCAACATCGACGAGGTCATCACCGAGAAGACGAAGATCGTCTCCTTCGTGCTGGTCTCCAACATCCTGGGCACGGTCAACCCGGTCGAGGCGATCATCCGCCGGGCGCAGCAGGTCGGCGCGCTGGTCTGCATCGACGCCTCCCAGGCCGCCCCGCACATGCCGGTGGACGTGCAGGCGCTCCAGGCCGACTTCGTGGCCTTCACCGGCCACAAGATGTGCGGCCCGACCGGCATCGGCGTGCTGTGGGGCCGGCAGGAACTCCTGGAGGACCTGCCCCCGTTCCTCGGCGGCGGCGAGATGATCGAGACCGTGTCGATGCACTCGTCGACGTACGCCCCGGCGCCGCACAAGTTCGAGGCGGGCACGCCCCCGGTCGCGCAGGCGGTGGGCCTGGGCGCGGCCATCGACTATCTGAACTCGATCGGCATGGACAAGATCCTCGCCCACGAGCACGCGCTGACCGAGTACGCGGTCCAGCGGCTGACGGAGGTCCCCGACCTCAGGATCATCGGCCCGGCCACGGCCGAGGACCGGGGCGCCGCGATCTCCTTCACGCTCGGCGACATCCACCCGCACGACGTGGGCCAGGTCCTCGACGAGCAGGGCATCGCGGTCCGGGTCGGCCACCACTGCGCGCGGCCGGTCTGCCTGCGGTACGGAATTCCCGCGACCACGCGAGCGTCGTTCTATCTGTACTCCACTCCGGCCGAGATCGACGCACTGGTCGAGGGCCTGGAGCACGTACGGAACTTCTTCGGCTGACGGGAACGGGCTATCGCATGAAGCTGGACTCGATGTACCAGGAAGTCATCCTGGACCACTACAAGCACCCGCACGGGCGTGGTCTGAGGGATGGCGACGCCGAGGTGCACCACGTGAACCCGACGTGCGGCGACGAGATCACGCTCCGCGTGAAGTACGACGGCACGAGGATCGAGGACGTCTCCTACGAGGGCCAGGGCTGCTCGATCAGCCAGGCCAGCGCGTCCGTCCTGAACGATCTGCTGGTCGGCAAGGACCTGGCTCAGGCGCAGCGCATCCAGGAGACCTTCCTGGAGCTGATGCAGTCGAAGGGCAGGATCGAACCCGACGACGCGATGGAGGAGGTGCTGGAGGACGCGGTCGCGTTCGCCGGCGTCTCCAAGTACCCGGCCCGGGTCAAGTGCGCCCTCCTCAGCTGGATGGCATGGAAGGACGCGACGGCCCAGGCGCTGGACGCCGGAGCCGACGCCGAAAGGAAGACGGCATGAGCGAGACCGTTGAGATGAAGCCGGCCTCGGAGGAAGAGGTCCGCGAGGCGCTGTACGACGTCGTCGACCCCGAGCTGGGCATCGACGTCGTCAACCTCGGCCTGATCTACGGCATCCACATCGACGACGCGAACATCGCGACCCTCGACATGACCCTGACCTCGGCGGCCTGTCCGCTGACGGACGTCATCGAGGACCAGGCCAAGTCCGCCACGGACGGCCTCGTCAGTGAACTGCGCATCAACTGGGTGTGGATGCCGCCGTGGGGGCCGGACAAGATCACGGACGACGGGCGCGAGCAGCTTCGGGCGCTCGGGTTCAACGTCTGAGGTTCTTCGGCAGTGACGAAGCGGGGGGCCCGAGAGGGGGCGCCCCGGG